>CAMYZK010000088.1 GCA_947303825.1 uncultured Prevotella sp.
ACCCCATGCACCCTATAACCCAGGGGTTTATGAGCTACTCGCAGAACGTGAGCAAGCTGGCTGGATTCAGCGACCGAACTGGCGAACAGGCCTCTAACGGGCGCGATATAGGTCTGCAAGTACAAGGCGACCTGATACATGTGAAAGGACGTCCGCTACTCCACTATCAGGCTGGTGTGTTCAACGGCGAGGGTATTAACGTAAAGGACAAGAACAACCGCAAGGACTTTATTGGAGGTGCATGGATAATGCCATTCAAGGGGCTGCGTCTTGGTGCCTTCGGCTGGAAAGGATACAGAGAAGGTATCGGAGAGAAAAACCGCTACGCCATTTCAGCAGAATACTCAAACTATGATTTCACCCTCCGATCAGAATACATACACAGTCAAGGAATGGGTTCGGACAAAGCTGCCGGAGATAAGGCCGACGGTCTATATGCACTGACAATAGTGCCTATAGTGAAAAACAAGTTCCACTTAAAAGCCCGTTATGACGTGTACCGCAACAAGAAGGAATGGGCTTCCAGTAAGACATACTATGAGGTTGGTGCCGACTATCTGTTTACGAAGAACCTACAGCTCAACCTAGAGTATGCCAGGGTGAACGAGCGTTCTACAAAAGACAACTACAACCTGATTGACGTAGAGCTTGATGTTCGCTTCTAGTGTACTCCTCATCTATACTGGCGGGACTATTGGAATGAACCACAACCCGCGCACAGGTGCCCTGGAGCCTTTCGACTTCGAGCACCTACGCTCCTGCGTGCCAGAGCTGGAACAGTTCTCAACAGAGATAAACACCTATCAGTTTGACCCTCCGCTAGACAGCAGCGACATGTCGCCTGCGATGTGGACAAGCCTAGTACATATCATAGCCGACAACTATGACAGCTATGACGGCTTCATAATACTTCACGGCACCGACACGATGGCTTATACGGCATCGGCACTGTCATTCATGCTGGAGAACCTGACAAAGCCCGTGATACTGACAGGATCACAGCTACCTATAGGCCAGCTGCGGACAGATGGCAAGGAGAATCTCATTACATCGATAGAGATAGCCGCAGCTCGCAGGCCTGATGGCACAGCCTTCGTACCTGAGGTGTGCATATACTTCAACGGCCACCTGATGCGCGGCAACCGAACAACGAAGAAGAGTGTAGAAGAGTTTAATGCCTTCGAGTCGTTCAACTATCCACATCTGGCCGATGCTGGTGTTCAGATAACATATCATGAGGAATATATACACAGGCCTGACTTCAGGTTGAAGATGAGGCCACAGTTCAAACTCGATGCTAATGTTATCATCTTCTCTCTGTTCCCCGGTGTGCGCGAAGACCTTATACGCCACATCATTGCCACACCCAACCTGCGCAGTATAGTGATGCGCACCTTCGGCAGCGGCAATGCCCCACAGTCTCCTTGGCTTATCGGTGCTCTGAAACAGGGTACAGCAGCAGGAAAGGTGATAGTAAACATAAGCCAGTGCATGCAAGGAGCTGTAGAGATGTCGCGCTACGACTCTGGCTTCCGCCTTAAGGAAGCGGGAGTGATAAGCGGACGAAACTCTACTGTAGAGGCAGCAGTGACAAAGCTAATGTATCTTCAAGGCAAATATGAAGACAACGAGCAGGTGCGTAAATATATGAGCCGCTCCATCTGCGGAGAGATAACAGTATGAAGCTAGAATCAGTTAAGAGTTAAGAGTTAAGAGTTGAGAGTTGAGAGTTATTCGCAGAGCGAAGCGGCGAAGCCGAGCGGAGAGACTATTTAGCCCAACTTTTACACCAAGTAGTTCATGGTGTAAAAGTTGGGTTAAAACAATAAACGTCTGAAGGCTCAGTCATTTACCAATATCTGGACTATGCGCTCTGCCGTACGCCCATCCCAACGGTCAGGCAAGGCGCATTTCTTCCACTTGCCGCCTGCCATTCTGCCTATTTCCTCCGACAGCCTCTCAGGATTTTCTCCAACAAGCACATTAGAACCTACTGTTATCGTTTCCTGATGTTCAGTATAGTTGTTTAATGTAATGCAGGGCACACTGTTGAATGTGGCTTCCTCGGCCACATTGCCGCTGTCGGTGATGATGCCTAGCGCATGAGCCGTAAGCCATCCGAACTCAAGGTAAGGCAATGGATCCACGAACTGGATGCCGGACCCGGGAGCGATTAGCGAAGCCACGGTGTCGTAGGCATTCCTGCGCAGCGGAGCAATGACAGGTATCCCTTTGGCAGCAGTAGTAATAGCATCTACCATCTTACGCAGACGTTCCTTGTCAGCCAGCAAGGCTTTTCTGTTTAGCGTAAAGACGATGTACCTTCCTTCTTCCAAATCCAAGTCAGGACGATGCAGCCTGTTATAGTTAAAGCGCAAAGAGTCCATAAGTATGTTTCCCACCATGTAGGTTCCACCTGCCACATTACTTGTTCCACCCTCCACCAGGCTGGTCTGCTCGCGCGAGGCAATGCTGTTGCTTTTCATGCCAGCAGTAAAGAGATAGTCGCTCAGGGCATCGATAACAAGCCTGTTCACCTCCTTCGGCATCTTCATGTCGAAAGAGCGTGTGCCAGCCACCAAGTGGGCCAATTTGAGACCACGCTTCTTGGTAACAATAGCTGCAGCCATGGTCGAAGCCAGGTCATCGACAACGATTACAACGTCTGTGGGTTCCTTGTCAAGATAGGCATCAAACTCAGCCATCACACGGCTCGTTATCTCATTGAGACTTGTGCTGTCTACTCCCAGGAAGACATCGGGCCTGGGCATCTGCAGGTCATCAAAGAGCGAAGCCTCAAGAGTAGGATCGTCGCTCTTGCCTGCGTAGACAAATCTATAAGATGCGCCGGGGTTCTTGTCTATAGCCCGCAGCAGAGGAGCAATCTTTACGAAGTTAGGTCTTGCTCCGGCCACTATTGTAATGTTTTTCATTTGTCTTGCGATTTAAGTATTCTGTCAATCTCGTCAAACTGGCGTCCAAGATTCAGGTTAAGGTATATGCGATAGAGTGCAGGTGCCCACTTGTCCTTCTCGTCTGGCATCAAGTGCCGGTAGTATTCCATATAGGTACGGGCCTTCTGGTAGTAGGTTGTTAGCCTAGGCTTGTCGGCCTGGACATCTGGAGCCATGGCCATATTAAGGAATGCCATACCTGCATTGAAATAAGGTTCTGGCATACTGTCGTTTATATGAATAAGTTTCTCACTATACTTTACGCTTTCCTCCCATCTCTCCATACGCAGCAGCGTTGACGACTTAGCAAAGATATAGAGTTGGCAGCTGTCGCACAGGGCAAGGGCGTTGTCGGCTATTTGCAGTGCTTTCTGAAAATCTTGCTTTTGTGTGTATGCATCAATAAGACGTGGGAAGAAATAGGCAAATGTAGGGTTATGGCTGAAGCCCTTCTCCAGTGTAGCCAGATAGCTGCCGCTGTCGTCTTGCCGCCGATATGCCTCCGCCATAAATTCAAGGAGGTAGTCGGTCTTTGTGGTGTCACGCATAGCCAGCTGGCTATGTTTCAGTGTGAGCGATGGATTGCCTGCCTTATACGCGCTGTAGGTAGCCCAGTATGCGGCCTCGGCCATCCGGCTGTCGTTTGCAGTATAGTTGAACGAGGCAAAGAGCGGCTGCTGTGCACAGTCAATATAAGTGTCCAAGTATTGGAATGCATCGTTCCAATTAGCTTTTCTAATGAAAAACAATCCTGCACTCATAAGGTTCTGCCGGTATGTATGCAGCATTGTTGAGTTCTTCTGCCTGCTGGGTGTCTTTATTCGACCTTTGTTGTCGGGTACAGCCTCCAAACTGTCCAGCCTCTCTGCAATAGAGAACATCTTCTTCGTTAGAGAGAAGAAAGCGGCTGTGTCTTGTTTCTGTTTGAGATACATGCGCTCGTTGGCCTCGCCATACTGTCCTTTCACGGCCTCAAGCCATATCTCATACACCTGTTTGTTGCCCATGTTTGCCGAGTCTTTCAGCAGCGTTGTCATGAGCTGTTCGGCCTTAGCGTAGTTCTTTGTGCGGTTTTTCAGGTAGGTACGGGCCTGGCTCAGCTCTTTCTTCTGTGCCCAGGCCGTTGCAGGAATGAAAAAGACGAGGATGCACAATGCACAATGCACAATGCACAATAAACTGCGCATGGTGTACATATTATTGTGCATTGTGCATTGAGCGTCTCGCATTGCTTAGAGGTCTTTAAGCGATGGGTCGATGGCCTCAAGTTCAGCCATCTTGTCCTTCATTTCCAAAGAGTAGTAGATGCGATAGAGATGATAAGCCCAGGGAGCAATCTTGCGCTCTGGATCCAACACACGTGCTTTCTCCAGATAGCCCATTGCCTCACGCAGTATTGCTTTCACTTTCTCGGCGTTTGCATTTGTCAGACCCATAGTCTTCTTGTCCATCAGCTGGTCTTTCAGGGCATTGGCCTTGTTGTTCAGACATACGCCGATATTGAAGATACAGTTCACCCATTCAGGGTCTATCTCTATAGCTTTCTTGAACGACTCAATGGCATCCTCCCACTTCTCGGTGTTCATCTGTGCTTCACCTAGCATGCCCCATGCCATCTTGTTTTGTGGGTTGATCTCTGTTTCCTCCTTTGCCCATGCCATTGTTGCTTCATAGTTATGCATGGTGCTGTAGTAACCCTGGAGGAGGTTGAAGTACTGATCTTTCTCGGGTTTTGCCTTGTGCAGGCGTTTCAGCTCGGCTAGATAGGCAGCCGAGTCGGCAGCGGTCACGCAGGTCTCTTTCTGGATGAAGAGTTTCATGTTCATGGCCTCGTCTTCCTTGTCAGGAAAAGAAGCAGCAACATCTGCAAATTTCTTGGCAGTATCGAAGTCTTGCTTCTGATAGGCAAGGAGGGCAGTGTTGTAGGCTGCATCAGCAAGAAGTGTGTCTGCAGGCATTGTAATGTCGTTGAACAGAGGAGACTTAGACGACTCGATGTAGGCACCCCATGCTTTAATGGCACCGTCCATGTTCTTGTCCTGATACTGCAATACTCCACCGTTGTACAGCCATTGTCTCTCATTCTTGTATCTTTCAGAATTAGCCTTATGGAAGCGCACCTTCACCTTGCCCTTCTCGTTGGGCAAAATGTCGTACTTCTCACATTCCTCGGCAGCCTTAAATCCTTCGATAAGAGAGGTCACCATTCTGTTTGTGTTTTGCTTTTTGAGGGCGAAATTCGTAAATTCCTCTTGGTAAGCCTTGTATTTGATATCGTTCATGAGGTTCCATGCAGCCGCCTTGTCGGTAGTCTCGCTCGAATTAAGTGCGGGTGCAAGAACAGATGCAGCTTTGTCAAGATCTCCACTATTGAAGAGCCTCTTGGCTTCTTTTACCAGGTTGTCCTGGGCAAAGGCTGTGGTGGCAGCTACTGCCATCATGGCCACTGTAAAGATTTTTTTCATGTTGTTAAGCTATTAAATAGTTATTATTATAGTCTATTCTTCTGAAGTTTCCAGAACATCAGGGGATGACGTGGACTCATTTGCTTCCGAGTTTTCAGATAACTCTTCGGCCTCGGCTTCCTCGGCCAGTTCTTCTTCTGTAGCTTTCTGCACTTTGCAGACGCTTGCTATGACATCGTTCTTCTTTGTGAGGTTTATCAGCCGTACACCCTGTGTGGCACGTCCCATTACCCTCACTTCGCTGACATTGAGACGTATGAGGACTCCGCTCTTGTTGATAATCATCAGGTCGTTCTCGTCGGTCACTACCTTAATGGCAACCAGCCGTCCCGTCTTCTCGGTGATGGAGAGGGTCTTTACACCCTTTGCCCCTCTTGCCGTCTTACGATAGTCTTCAATATCTGTACGCTTGCCATAGCCGTTCTCCGATACTACCATGATGGTTTCTGTCTGCGGGTCGTTCACGCAGACCATACCCACTACCTCGTCGTCGCCATCGTCAAGTCGCATTCCTATGACACCTGTCGACACACGACCCATGCTACGTATCTGATCTTCGTTGAACCTCACGGCACGCCCATTCCTGTTGGCCAGTATAAGTTCGTTATGACCATTTGTAAGTCTTACTGCAACAACCTCGTCTCCTTCGTTGATATTCAATGCCTTAACACCTATTGCCCTCTGATGGCGATATGCCTCTAGGCAGGTCTTCTTCACGATTCCCTGCTTGGTAGCAAAGACCACGAAGTGGCTATTGAGGAATTCGTCGTCATCAAACTTCTTTATCCTAAGCACTGCGTTGATAGCATCGTCGGGTTCGATGTTCAGCATGTTCTGTATAGCCCTGCCCTTAGAGTTCTTGTCACCCTCAGGTATCTCATAGCACTTCTGCCAGTAGCACTTTCCTTTCTTCGTGAAGAAGAGCAGCGTATTGTGCATCGTAGCCGGATAGATATACTCGGTGAAGTCGTTGTCGCGGTGTCGTGCTCCCTTCGACCCCATTCCTCCGCGTCCCTGGGCATGGAACTCATTGAGCGGTGTACGCTTGATATAACCCATGTGCGAAATGGTGATTACCACTGGGTCGTCAGGATAGAAATCCTCCGCATTGAACTCATGGTCAAACGGTATTATCTCAGTCTTTCGCTCATCACCATACTTCTCCCTAACCTCCATCAGGTCGTCTTTCATCACCTGCTTGCAACGCTCCGGGTTGTTGAGTATCTCTTCCAAGTCGGCAATAAGCTTCATCAGGTCGTCATACTCCTGATGGAGCTGGTCTACACGCAAGCCTGTCAGCTGCGAGAGACGCATGTCAACAATAGCCTTCGACTGCAACTCGTCCAGCTCAAACCGCTTTTCCAGATTGCGCTGTGCGTCAGTAGGTGTCTGCGACTGTCTGATGATATGCACCACCTCATCTATATTATTGACAGCAATAATCAGTCCTTCCAGGATATGGGCACGCTCCTGAGCCTTTCTAAGGTCATACTTAGTGCGCCTTATCGTCACCTCATGCCTGTGGTCAATGAAGTAGCGTATGCAATCTCTAAGATTGAGCAGCTTCGGACGCAGTTTGCCATGCGTGCCGGGAATAGGTACAAGGGCAATGTTGTTTACTGAGAAAGAAGTCTGTAGCGCCGTCATCTTAAAGAGCTTGTTCAAGATAACGTTGGCATTGGCATCGCGCTTGCAGTCAACAACAATTCGCATGCCCTGACGTCCAGACTCATCATTCACATTGGAAATACCTTCCACCTTGTGTTGGTTTGCCAGGTCGGCAATATATGCCACAAGGTCGGCCTTATTCACCCCATAGGGAATTTCTGTCACAACAATCTTGTCGTGGGTCTCGCCGGCTTCAATCTCTGCCTTGGCACGCATCACAATGCGTCCGCGTCCAGTCTCGTATGCATCGCGTACACCCTGCAATCCATAGATGTATGCACCTGTTGGAAAATCAGGGCCCGGAATATACTGCATCAGTCCGTCGGTATCTATGTCTGGATTGTCGATAAAGGCACAGCATCCGTCTATCACCTCACGCAGGTTGTGTGTTGGCATATTGGTAGCCATGCCGACAGCAATGCCGTTTCCACCGTTCACCAAGAGATTGGGCACCTTGGTAGGCATTACCGACGGTTCTTTCAGCGAATCGTCAAAGTTCGGCTCCATATCTACCGTATCCTTCTCAAGGTCGTCCATGATGTGTTCGCCCATCTTCGAAAGGCGGCACTCTGTATAACGCATGGCGGCAGGCGAGTCTCCATCGACGCTGCCAAAGTTACCCTGACCATCGACGAGGGTATAGCGCATGTTCCATTCTTGCCCCATTCGTACAAGAGCACCATAGACAGAAGAGTCACCGTGCGGATGGTACTTGCCAAGTACCTCGCCCACCACGCGCGCGCATTTTTTATAAGGTTGCGTACTCACGTTGTTGATGCCCATCATGCCATAAAGTATGCGGCGGTGAACGGGTTTGAATCCGTCGCGCACATCAGGAAGGGCACGGGCCACGATGACCGACATCGAATAGTCGATGTAAGAGCTTTTCATCTCCTCTTCGATGTTTATTTTCAAAATTCTGTCGTTGTCGAACGTCTGTTCCACTTTTCTTCTGTTTAAGGTGTTATACAATTGGGCATTTTGCCGTAGAAGCCATTTTCAAGCCCTCTGACGCATTTTGCCTTTTTTCAATTCGCATGCAAAAGTACTATTTTTTCTCCAAACAAATGTCTTTTTAACCAATTTTTAATCTAAATTAGAGAGATTTGTCGAAGACCCACGAATGCTCACAGTAATTATAGAAAATTCTTTCATTTAGTAAGACTTCTATTGTTTATCTGGGAAGAATGCATCCCATCCGGTTACATCTTCAGTTGTAGTAATTGGAAAACGTGAATAGTACCATACATCATTCTTCTCTACAATGACACCTCCCAGCAAATCTTTGTCCTTCATATACTCTATTAGAGCATTATGTTTATTGGGAGCTTCCGAGTCACTATTTTCCGTCTTAGTGTCAAACAGGAAAACCTTTCCATTCTTCATTCTAACCACAAAATCCACATAGAACAATGACTTCTCTTTCTGCGAGTTTTCGTAGGGAATGCAATAATGCTGTTTTACCCTCGTCACCATTCTTGTACCACCAGTCAATATACTCCTTATTGGCCTCCAAGAAATCAGAGAAACGACGTTCTGGTGTAGATACTGTATTCAACTCAATAAAGGGCAACAAAGCGTGATCTTCCACCTTTGGCATCACATGATGAGTGCTCTCTTTGTAGAGTCGTTCTGCTGGCACTATAGCTTGTCATAACGTTGGCGTAGAAGCTCAGTGTTCCGTCGTCATATCGCTTCAGGTCGATGTTCTTGAGAATAGGTATAACATCATAGTTTGATTCGATAAACTTGACAATCAAATAAG
>CAMYZK010000089.1 GCA_947303825.1 uncultured Prevotella sp.
GCCCCGAAAGGGCGACATATCACAGGCAGGGGTGAAGCCCCTGTTAAGAGTTAAGAGTTCCGAGCGAAGAATCCAACAGTAGCAGGCATCATCTCTGCTTGGACGCTTCTATATAACTAACAGTTATTACTGCTGTTTGTCTGGGAGCGCGGGCGTCCTCGCCCGCCACCACCCGCGGGCGAGGACGCCCGCGTTCCCAGTATTGGCTGCAAAGGTACAAAAGAGTTGGGTACATATTTTGCTGAATCTGCAGGCTCAGTAAGATGGTCGGATAAGGAAGACCCTATTGCTGTGAGTTCATAAGGGCGTTGAACACGTGCAGCAGGCGGTGTACCTTTATCTTATCGGCCTTGCCGCCGTCGGTGTCCTCGTGGTTGCTCTTGGTCTCTATGCAGGTGCCGTTGGCGTCGAAGTAGTAGCGCCACTCGTATTTCTCGCCCTCCTCGTGAACGCAGGTGTAGGTGAACATGGGGTTGATGGCCTTGGCAGGCTTGCCGTTGCTGCCCAGGCGTTGCTCGCTGTCGTCTAGCAGAAACTCACTGTACTGGTCATAGCCCATGTTGTTGTGGTGGCGGTGCTCGCTGATGAAGTAGCAGCGGTACATGGGAGCCTCGCCGTCATTGCAGAGGCTGAAGCTGTAGTCAATCTCGGTGACCACTGGCGGGCACTCGCCCTCTTCCTGGTCGTGTACAACAATGCTGAGGCTCTCTGCAGTGTCGCTCTTCTTGTTTGCCTCCATCTGTTGCCTGGACTTGGCATAGCTGGCACGGATGGCGGTTATACGCTCTTCCTTGGTCTGTGTCAGGGCGGCAGAGCCGAAGGCTACGGTATAGTTGTCTTGCGGCTCCATAATCTCTGTGAAGATGCCGAGCAGGTAGGTGGCCGACACCCAGTCGCTCTTGGCATTGCCATAGAGGTGGTCGGAAGAGTCAACGCTCTTTCCGCCTGCCTTGTGCTTCTCTTCAATGGGTTTGCCGTCGCTGTCGTAGTAGCTGCGGGTTTCTGTTACAAAGCCGGCATGAGTCTCCGACTTGGTATAGGCAAACATCAGCTTCCCGCTGTCGCTATCGAAGAGCATCTCGCGGTAGCGGGTGTGCCCGTTGGCTCCCCATCGCTCAATGATGAAGTAGCAGGCATCAGCCTCGTAGAACATCTCTTCCTTGGCGTTGTACCTGCGCTTCTTGGTGAAGTAGTAGTCCAGGCTGGTCTCGTCTTCTATTATGAAGTCTTCGTCAACCTTGTTTACTGTCTTCATGTCGACATGCATGTCGAGTGCAGGGTTGCCGCCCTTCCCATTGTCGGCAATAAGCTCCTTCGCCTTGGCGTAGGCTGCCCGTATGTTTTTCAACCTCTCGTCCTGGCTGTGCTGCGCCTTGACAGCCATACTGCCAACAAACAGCAGGAGAATGACAAAAAGAACGTTCTTCATTAGTTGATGAGGAATACCTTTTCCTTGCCCTTGTACGTGGCACGGACAGTGGCGCGACAGTCCTTGCCGGGGATGATGATGAATTTCACTTCAGGATTGCTGGCCCTGGCCTCTATCTTCGCTCCTTCAGTCCTCGGTGCATAGAGCTGGTAGTGGTTGCACTCGGTGTAGCCGTTGGCGTTGGTCGACATGATAGGCTTCTCGGGGATGTTGAGCTTCTTCCCGTCGACGGTGATGGTGACTTGAGGCACTTGTGGGATGTCGATGGTCTCGGCGTTGCGTTTGAAGCCGATGCCGTGGAGGTCGAAGAGTCCCTGCGGGCGCTGTGGCTGCTGCCGTCTGCCCATCCAGGGCTGCTGCGGCTGCTCGGGCTGCTTGATGTCCGGGCCTTCTGCCACAAGATAGATGGCGTGCTTGCCTGTGAGTCCCTCAACGGCGGGGACGCTCGTTCCGAAAATGGCCGACTGACGGTGGTCGTTCTCGGGTACAGAGATAGTGCCTATCTCCTCGCCCTTCCAGGGGTCGTCAAGACGAATGTGTATCTTGAAGGCACCGTGCTTGCCGTGGGTAAGGTTGACGAAGATTTCGGTATTGTCGCCCTTCTTCGTGCCTTCGAAAGCCCTGACACCCTTTGTGTCTTGAGCCAGGCCGCCAAATCCGAAGTACTTAAAGCCAACGATGCCGCCGTTGGTGATGCCTGCCAGACTCATTGAGTTGTTCCACACGTCGTGGTTGTCCTGCATCCAGTCGTTGCTGTTGGTGCCGCCCGTCATGAAGCAGGCAATGCCGGCAGAGTAATAGGCGTATGGCGGCAGGCCGAAGATCTGGAATCCCTCGCTGGTCACCTCGGCACCTGTATACTCATTGCCATCGGCAGCCTTTGCCGTCCACTCATTGCCGTTGGTGTATGGGTCGTAGCCGGTAATCTTAACCATGCCGCCCTTGGCCACTGGTTTCTTGTCCCAAGTAATCTTTACTGGAGCCACCATGGCTTGGCGCGCATTGCCAAAGCCACGGGGCGGGCGGTGGTAGAACACATACCACTGACCGTTTATCTCCTGCAGGGAGCCGTGGGTGTTGTGGCCGGCATTAGTGGTGATGAGCTTAGAGCCGTCTTCGCCGGGTACCACGCCGCGTGAGTCGACGAGCACACCGCCTGAACGCCAGGGACCCAGCGGCGAGTCGCCGAAGGCATAGCGCAGGGCAGAGTTGGTGTTGCCCAGTCCGTACTCCTTGCCGCTGTAGCCCGAGAACACCATGACGTATTTGTTGCCCACCTGACGGATGCTGCTGGCCTCGAAGAAGTTGAAGTCGAGCGGATTCTGACCTTTATAGAGAGCCTTGTACTCGCTGCCTTCCTTGTCGAGCAGTTTGCCGTCTCGGCTGCTGGCAGGTATGAAGGGGTCTATGAGTTCTGTTCCCTCACGCTTTGAGTACATGGTGCTCTGGTCTAGCTCGCAGGCTGTAGAGTGCTGGAAGCCATAGAACACGTATGCACGGTAGCCCACGGCATAATCCTTGTCTTTCTTGTTTGTAACAGGCTCGATGAAGACCGAGGGGTCGAAGTCGATGAGCGAGCCTTGCAGACAGCGCATGCCGTCATCGGTCAGATTGACGGGTGTGAAAGGCCCGTCAGGACGGTCGCCACGGCACACCATCGGAGTGCGCCCCCAGCCGCGTGAGTGGGGGTATAGCCAGTAGGTCTTCTTGCCTGTGGCCTTGTCGGTGGTCTCCACAAGGTCGGGTGCAAACATCGTGTCCCACTGTCCGCCGACAAACCATGTGAAGATGGGACCCTCGTCGCGCCACTGCGAGAGGTCTTCGACGGGAGCCGACCACATGCGTATGTCGGGGCCGCAGTAGGCCGTGTAGGTGACATCGTGCGAGCCTATGATGTAAGCGCGCTTCTTGCCGGGACTGTCGGGGTCGTCGAAGACGCGCGGCTCACCGTCGGGCAGGTGTTCCCAAAGGGGTAGATAGGGATTCTGCGCCCCTGCGGGGATAAATGATAAATGATAAATGATAAATGATAATAGGGCTACTTTGTGTTTTGTCTTCATAATTCTTATCAGGGGCTTCACCCCTGCCCGTGGTCTTTTGTCCCTTTGGGACCAAATCTCAACCTTTAACTTTTTAACCTTTTAACTTTTAACTATTTCACGAGGAACTTACGCCCGTTCCTTATATACAGGCCCGGACGCAGCGAGCCGGCATCCATCTTGCGGCCCTGCATGTCGTAGACGGGACTATTGAATAGTGTGGCAGGGTCGAGGGTGAGGCAGTCTATGTCGGTACGGCTGTAGTCGCTGTTGTTGGTGAGGTACATGTCGTCTACCTGTATGCTGCCATTGCCATTGCCCCAGAACGATACTATGCGGATGTCTTTGGTGTTGAGCAGCTCGCCCTTCTTCTCGTCGGAAGTGTATTTGGCTGTCTGCAGGTTGACAACAATCTGTTTCTTTGAGCCAAAGGCCCCTGTTGACGAGCATGGTCCCCAGATGCTGTTGGTGGTGAACAGGTTGAGGTGGGCATTGCACGACTGTGCCTTCTTAAGCTTTATCACCAGGTACTTGTAGCCGGAGAAGTCGGCACCGTCGGGATATTCCCATCCCATCTGTCCGTATTGCGATGGTGTGAAGGTGCGTGTCTTCTCGTCGTAGTTGCCGCTGCCGAAGAAGTCTCTCTTGATGCACTGGTCGGTGAAGGGGAAGAAGGTGGAGCGCACGGTAAAGGTGGCATGCAGCTCGTGTCCCAGCGGGTCGGTGTAGGTGGCTGTAACATTGGCTACACCCTCCTTCAGTCCCTTGAGCATGCCGTTGTGTATCTGCACCACGTCGCTGCCCTCGATGCTGAACTTGGCCAGTGCTGCCACGTTCTGGGTGTGGCCGTCGCGGAAGAGGGCCACAACCTGCAAGGTGCTGGTGTTGCCTATCATCACCTCGGCACTCTCATCGGGCAGCTGCAGCTCTACGGCGGTTAGCATGTCTTCGCTGAAGCCCTCGAAGGTGTCGGGATAGAACATCGACTCGTTGTATTCCTTCTCGGTAGAGAACCAGTCGAAGTCGGCATAGCCACGGCTGCCGCTCTGGGTGGCGTAGCAGAAGAGTCCAAAGCGGGCACCCACGAAGATGCTGAGGTTATAGCCCAGCGTGGTCTCGTCGCCTATAGCCAGGTAGGTGGTATTGTTAAGCGAATAGTAGAACTTTGCTATGCTGGTGCTCTTGGTTACCGAGGCCCTGAGGTAGACAACGCTGTCGATGTCTTTGGCTATAATCTCCTCTTTAGGTGTGAAGTTGTTGTTCTCTGTCAGCTGGTCTTGTCTCCAGATGAGCTGCTTCTTCCCGTCTTTCACCTCAACGGCCAAGAAGGCGTAGGGGTCTTGCAAAACGCAGATACCGGCGCGGTCGCCCTCGGTGAGGTTTGACACGTCAATACGCACTGTGCCGTTAGAGGCGGTAGACTCCTTACCGTGCAGGGCGAAGATGCGCTGTGTGAGCATGTTGCGGGCTTGTGTCAGACGGTCGGCGGTGCCGCTAGTACGTAGTCGCAGCCATCCCTGTCGTTCAAAGAGCGACCACGCACCGTCGTCGGGATTGTGGTTCCACTCCCACTGCTTGCCGAGAGGATAAGAGCGGAAGTTGTCGTTGGTGGGCAGCGGAATGCGTGGCTGTGCCACATCGTGGGCAGGCTTGGTATAGATGGTGTAGGGCTCGCCCTTCTTTCCCACGGTGGGCCATCCGTCTTCCCATTCTACGGGCTGCAGGTTGGGCATGCGGCCCAGAGCACCCTGGTCTTCCTGCATGATGGTCCACCACTCGCCTTTGGGTGTCTCGATGAGAGCTCCCTGGTGTACGGTGTTCACCTTGTTGTTGATGATCTTCTCTACCAGCATCTTCTCCTCGTAGGGGCCGAAGATGTTCTTTGAGCGGAAGATGGTCTGACCGCTGGGCCATCCGCCGTATGTGGCATAGATGTAGTAGTAGTCGCCAATCTTGTAGAGGTGGCATCCCTCCAGTCCGTCCTTGTCGCTGATGACGCGCTTCTCCTGCTTGTAGTTGAAGTTCTCGTCGAGCTCGCACATCTGTATGTTGCCTATGCCGCAGGCAATGTACACCTTGCCGTTGTCGAAGAGCATGCCCGGGTCGTAGTAGATGCGTGAGAGGGGTTTCATGTCCCACAGCCCCTCAGGGTCGTTGGCAGTAAGCAGCCAGCCGCCGGTATCGTTGCCGTTGATGAGCAGGTAGAACCTGCCGTCATGGTACTTCATGGAGCAAGCCCACATGCCGCGTGCGTAGGCATTCTTGCCGTTGGTAAGGTTGTACTCCTCCTTCGTAGAGAGCTGGGTGAGAGGCTGTGCGCAGTACTCCCAGTTGACCAGGTCTTTCGACTTTACTATCGTTGCACCGGGGAAGTGGTGCATGGTGGTGGTCACCATATAGTAGGTGTCGCCCACGCGGATAACGTCGGGGTCGGGGAAGTCGGCAAAGATGATGGGGTTGCGGTACTTGCCCGTGGCCTGGTCGCTGACGGTGTAGTTCTTGAAGTCGGCGTGTGGCCAGTCCACATTGTAGTAGTCGGCATACCAGTCCATGCAGGCTTTTCCGCAGGCCTCTGGCTCTCCGCCGAAGGCAGGCACAACGGTAGGCAGCCTGTCTATGTCGATAAGGCATGCGGTGCCCGAGAGGGTCATGGAGATGTTGCCGTAGTAGTCGAGCATGGCCTTATAGCACACACCCCACTTCGACGTGCTGCCAGTAGACCATGTGCCATAGTTGGACTCCACCCATTCGCCGTGCTCGTTGTAATGGCCTGTGCCAGGCTTCTTGGGACTCCAGTCTACCTCGGTGATGATGATGGGGTTGGTGTCTACTACCGGCACCTGGTTGTGGAACTGGGTTATCTTGTCTTTCTTGCTCTTCTCAATGTTGTTGTCGCGGTCTACCTTCTCGTCGCTGCAGCCGTACCAACCTGTATAGTCGTGCACGGCATAGCCTATGTTGTAGCCCTCGATGGGCCAGGAGGCGTAGCTGGTGTAGTTGGACTGCCAGCCGGTGCCTGGTACCCAGATGATGCCCGTGAAGCCATTGGCACGTATCTTGTCGACGATGGGCTGGAAGTAGTCGTGCAGGGCTTTGGTGTCGTCCTGGTTGTTGGCATTCTTCAAGCTGACAGGCTCGTTGGCCAGCTCGATGCTTATCTGGCCGCTGTATTTCTTGATGTTGTTGTTCTGGGTGAAGATGTCCCACACCTCCAGAAGGTACTTCTGGTAGTAGTCGCCCACCTTCAGGTTGCCAGGGCATACGCCCGGGGGACGCACCACAACATACATGCCGTGGTTCATGGCCTTCTGCATGAGGGGGTAGTAGAGTGATGTGAGATAGGTCTTCAGGCGTGACGGGTCGAAATGCCTGATGTCGGCCTCGCCTGTTGCCTCACTCTCCGGCTGGTCTTTGCCGTTGACGTAGGTATAGCTGCTGTTGTTGGTCCATGCCGGCTCCAGGTGCAGGCGGAAGACGTTGCACTTTGCTTTCTCCAGACCTGTGTACAGCTTTTCAAAGTAGTCCAGGCAGCGCTGGCGTCCGGTGTCGTCGTAGCTCCAGCCCCAACGCCCGCCGTTGAAGTATGCACTTGGGGTGTCCATCACTCCGTGGAGCACCACTTTGTTGCCGTGGCTGTCCTTAAGCCACTTCCCATCTACATGAAGAGTGGGCAGCGGCTTCACGCCCTGAGCCCACGAAAGGGTGGCCATGAAGATGGTTACCACAGTGATAAGGAAAAGTTTTCTCATCGTTGTATCTTGTTGTTAGTTCTGTTTTTCCGCTGCAAAGGTACTTAAAAAAACATATACTACGTATTCATATATGTTTCATTTTGTTACTCAAATTTATCATGCCCTAAGTAATAGGGGTTATAAAGCAGAAGCGTCCCTTTTCGGGACACCTCGGCCTTTACTCTTCTTCGGGCTTGTCTTCCTCTATCACCAGGTTGTCGATGATGAAGTTCTGCCGCTCCATGGTGTTCTTTCCCATGTAGTACTCAAGCAGCTTCTGCACCTGGTCGGTCTTGTGAAGTGTTACCTGCTCCAGCCTTATGTCATCGCCTATGAAGCCGGCAAACTCCTCCGGGCTTATCTCTCCCAAGCCCTTGAATCGGGTAATCTCAGGGTCGGGCCCAAGCTCGCTGATGGCTGCAAGTCGTTCTTCCTCGCTATAGCAGTAGCGCACTATGAAGTCGGAACCAGACCCACCCCTGGTCCCTCCCTGCGAGGGAGGGGAATATATAGTTTTACCCGCATCTTTTTCAACGGAAGAACTATCTGCTCCCCTCCCTGCAGGGAGGGGCTGGGGGGTGGGTCTGTCGGGAGTAGACCTCTTTTTGATCTTGCTTCGCTTGTTGCGCACACGGAAGAGCGGTGTCTGCAGCACATAGACATGTCCCTTGCGGATAAGCTCGGGGAAGAACTGCAGGAAGAAGGTGATGATGAGCAGTCGTATGTGCATGCCGTCAACATCGGCATCGGTGGCCACTATCACCTTGTTATACCTTAGGGTGTCCAGCCCGTCCTCTATGTCGAGGGCGGCTTGCAGGAGGTTGAACTCCTCGTTCTCGTAGACCACCTTCTTTGTCAGGCCGAAGGTGTTTAGGGGTTTCCCCCTTAAAGAGAAGACTGCCTGCGTGTTCACGTCGCGGCTCTTGGTGATGGAGCCGCTGGCAGAGTCACCCTCGGTGATGAAGATGCACGACTCCTCTTTCCTGTCGTTCTTAACATCGCTGAAGTGTATGCGGCAGTCGCGCAGCTTGCGGTTGTGCAGGTTGGCCTTCTTTGCCCGCTCGCGGGCCAGCTTGGTCACTCCTGCCATGGCCTTGCGCTCGCGCTCACTCTCCTGAATCTTGTTGAGCATCACCTCGGCAGTGTCGGGGTTCTTGTGCAAGTAGTTGTCTACCTCCTGCTTTATGAAGTCGCCAACGTACTTGTTGATGGAAGGTGGGGGAGGGGTGTCGCCAGGAGCACCGGCAGGCACAGGAGCCATGGTGAGCGAGCCAAGCTTTATCTTTGTCTGGCTCTCAAACATGGGTTCTTCCACATTGAGTGCAATGGCGGCGACGATGCCTGTCCTGATGTCTACGTACTCAAAGTTCTTCTGGAAGAACTCCTTGATGGTCTTGGCTATATGCTCCTTGAAGGCACTCTGGTGGGTACCGCCCTGCGTGGTATGCTGGCCGTTGACGAAGGAGTAGTACTCTTCGCCATACTGGTTGGCATGTGTGAAGGCAATCTCGATGTCCTCGCCCTGGAGGTGAATGATGGG
>CAMYZK010000090.1 GCA_947303825.1 uncultured Prevotella sp.
CCCCCCCCCCCCCCCCCCCGGCCGGGGCGGGCGGGGGCGCTGGTTGGGATGGGGTAGGACGGAGTGAGAGGAGGGGCTGGATGAGGCGCTGGGCGTGCATCATGTTTGACTGCTCCTCGATGTGTCGGAAGTTCTCTGCCTGTGCGCGTTTGTTGTGCAGGCATTCCTCGTGGCTGTGGAGTACAATGTCGTCAGGCCTTATTCCTCCCGGTATCTGGTTGTACTGTCGGATGAATACGGTCTGCGGGAGGTCGTTGATGTCGCCGATAGCTTCACCCTCGGCCAGCCGCCGGGCCAGTTCGACAGTGGTTTTCTCGCCCATGCCGTAGGTGATGATGTTGGCAGGAGCATCGCACAGTATGCATGGCCTTAGCCGGTCTTGCCAGTAGTCGTAGTGTGTCAGCCTTCGCAGCGATGCCTCTATTCCTCCGAGCACAATGGGCACGTCAGGGAAGAGCTCCCTAAGAATCCTGGAGTAGACGATGGTGGGATATTCCGGCCTTTGGTCATGTCGCCCGTCTGGCGAATAAGCATCTTCTGAGCGCAGTCGTCTGGCAGCGGTATACTTGTTAACCATGGAGTCCATGCAGCCAGGCGAGATGCCGAAGAACAGCCTTGGCCGTCCCAGCTTCTTGAAGTCACGGTAGTCGCCGTGCCAGTCGGGCTGTGGCACAATGGCCACGCGATAGCCGTGTGCCTCTAGCGTGCGCCCAATGACGGCCACGCCAAAGGAAGGGTGGTCTACGTAGGCGTCGCCCGAAAAGAGAATGACGTCGGCATAGTCCCATCCCCGGAGCTCCAGCTCCTTCTTCGTGGTGGGTAGAAAATCGGTGAGCAACTCCTATCAGGGGCTTCACCCCTGCCTGTGGTCTGTAGCCCCGTCGGGGCAACATTTTAACTTTTAACTTTTAACTCAATTAAACGGTGTTCCCTGAAATGCCCTTTTCGTCATTCCGAGGTTGGCGTTGCCCCTGTTTTTCCACTCTACATATTTCATGAAGAGCTGTTGCAGTCCGAAGGCTTTCATGTTGGGGTTGTATATTACGTCGAGGCAAAGGTCAAGCAGCGCTTTGTCGCGTCCTTGTTCAGACTCAAGCAATGCCCTGATGTTCAGCTTGAGTTTCTCCAACACTTCCTCGTCTACATATCCGTGACTGTCAATGAGGTCGCGCAGTAGTTGATACTTTTCCAGAGTTTCAAAGTGTTGTTCTGTTACTTCAATGCTTCTCGTTCCTGATGAGTTCGCTTGGATTTTAGCCATAATGATATAGTTTTAGTTTGGTATGAGATAATAAAGAATTCCGTTCATTATAGATTTACGCATTTTAGCGTTGTCTATGCATTCAAATGGGAATCCCATGGTGAAGGCGTTATAGTCTTTTCCTCCGTATGCCACGGCAGCGCATGTGCCGTTTGCATAGACCATGGCGGGAAATGCGTCTTTGTCTTTTCCTTTTGATGTCGTGCTCACAGGCATCAGCACATCTGTCGAAGTGGCGGCATAGTGCTGCTCGTTCAGCTGATGGTAGAATGAGAGCTGGGTGTTCATTCCCTTCACCGTAGCGCCCGGCTCTCGGTACTGGCATGGCGAGTGCACCTTCATCACATCTGCCAGGAACTGCTTCTCTGCCTGTTCCTGCATGTCGGTACCAATGTATGCACCGCTTGTGAGCAGGCATCCCTTGTCGGCAACAAACTTTCTCAGCTGTTTCTGCATGGCGGGCTTCAGTGCCTTGTAGCTTACCATGCTGTGGCCGTCGTCTCGCTCCAGTCCGAGAACGAGGTCTATCACGGCATAGTGTTTCAACGGCACCTTCCCGTCTTCTACGGCCTGTGCCGATGCGCTTACAATGTTGAAACGCCCTGTTGCGGCCACGGCCTCAGCGTGAGTGCGCACTTGGGTGAAGTCGTTTCCTGCTATGAAGTGCCCTTGCAGCTCGCTGGTGCTGAAACCGAGGCCCGACGAGTCGACGACCCCTATTTTCTCTATGTCAAACACCACCTGCCTTCCCAGCAGTCCTGCTGTCCTGCCATAGCTTACGCCCGGGTCTTCGTCCAGGTCGAACCCTTGTCCGCCATTTTTTATGGCAGGCGACGAGAGTCTGTGGAAGCCGTTTACTATCAAGGCATTATGCTTGGCTTTGGGAGTGTAGAATGCCGAGAGGACCTCTGTGGGGAAGCTCTGTCCACCGTTGTTGACGGCTCTCAGCTGGAAGCTGTAGAGCACGTTTGGCTTCATCTTTACGTTGCACGATGTCCCCCGTACCAGTGTGCCGTTGTCAAAGCCTCCGTTGTCTTCTGCTATATACAGCACATACCCTGTAGGTGCTGATGTCTTCTCCTGCGCGTCGGTTACTGCATTCCAGCTTATTTTCACTTCTCCCGACTTGTCGGCAAACTCGCATCTGAACTTGTCGGGTGTGAGCGGCGTGACGACATATTTCTCGTTGTGGCGTTTTGCCAGATATTTCAGTATGGTCTTGTATATAGACCTTGCCATCCAGAACCTGAAGTTCGGGTCTTGGCCGCACATCATGTCGCCGAAGTTCTGGTGTGACAGTGTCTCCAGGATAGCGCTGGGCATTATCGGCCTTCTGGTCTCAGAGTAGTTCTGGTCTACCAGCCTGCGCTGTTTCCATTTTCCAAATCTGAACTGCAGGTCGGTGGTGAGGTTGTTGAGCAGGTTTGATGCCAGTTCCTTTGATGCGCTGCGGCTTTCTCCCGATGCCAGCTGCGGGTCTCCGTAGCCTGTTGTGCAGATGCTCAGTGTGCCGTATATGCCCAGTCCCGACTCCGTGTGTCCGGCATCGCTGTGTACAGCCAGCGACAGCTCAAAGGGTACTTTCCTCCCCACAGAGTCAGGGGCGTAGCGTGAGCCTCCGGCTAGCAGGTTCACCATGCTCGACCGTGCCACCATGTCGTCGTTGTAGTCGTGGGTGCCTTTAGAGAAGCTGTATACGTTGTATGGCATTCCTGCCCATTGTGCATAGTATCGCGATCCCTCCAGGCATCGTGGCAGCCCACTGGTCTTCCCTCCTCTTGCAATGTTGCCCATACCGCCGCCAAACCTTACTGCATCGGTAGTGACCATACCCTTTTGATTGCTGACGTTGGTTATCGTCACCCTGTTGGCTGGCGAAGAGCCCTCGTCGAAGTCGAAAGTGCCCAGATACACCCATGTCGAACCTCCCATCTGCTGGTTGACGTGGAACACGGTAGGCTGTCCCTTATGCCAAACGGTGTACTGCGCATCGTCAATGCTTGACGGCACGGTCTGATAGCTCACATATACTGCATAGCGTCCTGCTTCGGGAATGTTTGGCTGATAGCTCACCTCGCTTTCCTTCGACTGGTTCTTAGTGGCTTCGGCCATCCGTGCCGTTCCTGCCTCAAAGGGGTTCTCGCCGTCTTTATAGCTTCCGGTGTGCATGGCAAATCCTTTGGCAGGTGCCGGCTGCCAGGGATAGCGTGAACAAGTCTCGGTGTACATGCATCCTGGTACCGGTTTCTTGGTGTCGTTGTCTACAATCACCTCATACCGCTGCCAGTCTCTTTCGCGTGGAGTGAACACCACGGCTCCTGCATCTTCGAGCATGGGTATGAGGTATGGCACAACGATGGTCTGTGTAAACAGGTCTTCGGTAGTGCAGAAGAGTGCCGGTCGCTGCCATTGCCACCTGCCCCTGTTCTTCTCGTAGTATCGTCCGTGACTGGCCCACAGTGCCACATGGCTGTCTTTCAGTCCTCGTTCGGCAGAGTAGGGTAGTGATGCATTCCTCACCCAGGCCTTCTGTGCTGTTGCCGTGAGCGAAGTCATCAGGCAGGCCAGCAGTGCCAGGGTTGTGTTCTTCATCCGTATAGCCAGGTTGTGTCTTCCCATTTCTTATGTTGTGTTCTTCTTTCCTTTGTCCTGGCCGGTAGTGAAGTTTTCAGGTTTTTTGCCCTTGAACTTCTTGTAGTACAGCTTTATCTGTGTCATGTCGGCATCAAGGTCGCCGCTGGGCACAATGGTCTTGCTGCACTCTATCAGCTTTTTTTCATAGTCCACTCCGTATAGCAGGATAGGTATGCCTGCCTTCTGGGCTATGAAGTAGAATCCCTTCTTCCACTCTTCCACCCTCGACCTGGTGCCTTCAGGTGTTATGCATAGTCTGAAGCTCTCTGCCTGCCTCACCGCCTGTGCCAGCGAGTCGGTCAGGCTGGTGCGCTTGTCTCTGTATACAGGTATTCCTCCCAGCTTTCTGAACAGGCATCCCAGCGGCCAGAAGAACCACTCTTTTTTCATAAGGAAGTTGCTCTTTAGTCCGTGGGCGCTGTTGTATAGCTGTCCAATGATGAAGTCCCAGTTGCTGGTGTGCGGGGCCAGGCAGATAATACATTTGCTGGGATGGTCTTCGGTAATGTTTGAAGTCCACCCCATTCGTTTGTAGAGTAACCAGTTACAGAATCGTTTCCACATAGTCTCCGTTCTGTCATAGGTTGTCTATCTGGTCGGCTACTTCGCTTACCTCTGCGGCAAATTTCTCTCGCAGGTCTTTGAAGTAGTCTTTGGCCTTCATCCCGGGTTCGGGATGAGAGACACGCCTAATGTAGTTGCTCTGCATCTTTATTATAGATGAGAGCAGCGCATCCGTATTGCTGAGGTGCTTCTCTGTCCCATAGAGTGAGGCCGCTATGCACTCAGCAAATAGTTCTTCGCTGATGCCGTTGATGGCACCTTTTATCGACCTTTTGTTTGCCATATCTCAAAGAGAATTAGAATTCTCGTACAAAGATATACAAAAAATACGTAACGGCCAAGCTTTTTTGGAAAAAAAAGTGGGGTTGTTGGTAAATTAGTGTGTAGAATCATTCCGTTTGTCTTGTCTGTCATTTTGTCTGCTGCTTATGTCATTTTGGCGCAGATGGGGGTGTTGGCATCGTTGTTGCATTATGCTAGGTGAACGCCCAACAGAGACAAGCGCTCAGAGAACATAAAATGAACAACAAATAAAAAAACAAAATTAGGAGGACAAAACTATGATGCCGATTATGAGAACAAACAACTGGATTCCTGCAGTGTTCAACGATCTTTTCAACACTGAGTTCATGCCGAAGGCTAGTGCCACGGCTCCTGCCATCAACGTCAAGGAGACCGACAAGGCCTACACCGTAGAGCTGGCAGCTCCCGGAATGAAGAAGGAGGACTTCAACGTGCACATCAACGACGAGGGCAACCTGATGATAAAGATGGAGAAGCACGATGAGAAGAAGGAGGAAGACAAGAGCGCCCGCTATCTGCGCCGCGAGTTCTCTTACGCAAAGTTTGAGCAGACCCTTATCCTGCCCGACGATGTGGAGAAAGACCAGATAAAGGCCCGCGTAGAGCACGGCGTGCTGACGGTGGAGCTGCCCAAGCACGAGGAGCAGAAAGTTAAGGTGAGCCGCCAGAT
Source organism: uncultured Prevotella sp. (assembly GCA_947303825.1). Lineage (GTDB taxonomy): Bacteria > Bacteroidota > Bacteroidia > Bacteroidales > Bacteroidaceae > Prevotella. The sequence continues at coordinate 5,433 of CAMYZK010000090.1, forward strand.
TGAGATTGGCTGATAAAAAAATCCCCCGAAGAGCAACACTCTTCGGGGGATTTTTTTGAGTTAAGAGTTCTTCGCAAGCGAAGCGGCAGAGCCGAGCGGAGAGTTAAGAGTTCTTTAACTCCTTTAACTCCCTTAACTCCTAAACAAAAGTCTCTCAACTCACAACTCCAAATAACAGATGTTTTGCGATATGTATATTGCATGTTTGCGTCTTGCAAAGGTCTGTTGAAAGGAAAAACGGAAAAAGTGTGTGGGCAACATAAAAAAATAAACTCGTAAGATGGCCGAATGTCAATAAAAAGCAGTAACTTTGCAACCCGAAACTGTAACACATTATTTAATATAGTAAAAGAACAATGGAAAAAAGTGCATTGCAAATTGCCCGCGCTGCCTATCAGCCCAAGCTTCCCCTGGGGCTGCAGGGAGCCGTGAAGGCCGTTGAGGGCGAGCCCACTCAGAGTGTTGACAATCAGGAAGACATCAAGCGCCTCTTCCCTAATACCTACGGCATGCCGCTGGTAGAGTTCGTTCCCGGCGAGGAGACGAAGCATGAGGCCATCAACGTAGGTATCATCCTTTCTGGCGGTCAGGCCCCTGGCGGACACAACGTCATCACAGGCCTCTTCGATGCTGTCAAGAAGCTCAATCCCGACAGCCGTCTTTACGGATTCATTCTTGGTCCTGGCGGACTGGTAGACCACAACTACATGGAGCTTACCAAGGACATCATCGACGAGTATCGCAACACCGGCGGCTTCGACATGATAGGCTCTGGCCGCACCAAGCTGGAGAAGGTGGAGCAGTTTGAGAAGGGTCTGGAGATTATCCGCGAGCTCGGCATCAAGGCCATCGTCATCATTGGCGGCGACGACTCCAACACCAACGCCTGCGTGCTGGCCGAGTACTATGCTGCCAAGCAGTACGGCGTACAGGTCATTGGCTGCCCGAAGACCATCGACGGCGACCTGAAGAACTCGCAGATAGAGACCAGCTTCGGCTTCGACACTGCCTGCAAGACCTACTCAGAGCTTATTGGCAACATTGAGCGCGACTGCAACTCTGCCCGCAAGTACTGGCACTTCATCAAGGTGATGGGACGCTCGGCCAGCCACATAGCACTGGAGTGCGCTCTGCAGACCCAGCCCAACATCTGCCTCGTCAGCGAGGAGGTGGAGGCAAAGGGCCAGAGCCTCGATGATATAGTAGAATACATTGCCAATGCTGTTGCCGTGCGTGCCGCCGACGGCAACAACTTCGGTACAGTCATCATTCCCGAGGGTGTCATTGAGTTCATCCCCGCCATCAAGAAGCTCATTGCACAGCTCAACGACGTGCTGGCCATGCCCGAGGCTAAGGAGATTAGCCGCGACGAGCAGGTAGACTTCGCCAAGAGCCACCTCACCGAGGAGAACCTGAGGGTGTTCAACAGCCTGCCCGTTGGCGTTGCCCGTCAGCTGGCACTCGACCGTGACCCTCACGGCAATGTGCAGGTGAGCCTCATAGAGACCGAGAAGCTGCTCTCCACCATGGTGGCCCAGAAGCTGGAGAAGATGAAGAAGGAAGGCACGTTCAAGGGGAAGTTCGGCACCCAGCACCACTTCTTCGGCTACGAGGGACGCTGCGCCGCTCCTTCCAACTTCGACGCCGACTACTGCTATGCCCTTGGCAACAGTGCCGCCCAGCTTATTGCTGCCGGCAAGACGGGCTATATGGCCATTGTCAAGAACACCACGGCTCCCGCTGCAGAGTGGAAGGCCGGCGGTGTGCCCATCACCATGATGATGAACATGGAGAAGCGCAACGGCGAGATGAAGCCCGTCATACGCAAGGCCCTCGTAGAGCTTGACGGTGCTCCCTTCAAGGCTTTTGCTGCCGAGCGCGACCGCTGGGCACGCGAGACGGCTTACGTCTATCCCGGTCCGATACAGTACTGGGGACCCACCGAGGTGTGCGACCAGCCCACCATGACACTCGCCCTGGAACAGGCAAAGTAAAGGCCTGAAGGCTAAATATCTGTAGTATGAACACGGTTCTATGTCGTATACTGAAGTATAATGATATAGTTCCGTGTTCATCTTTTTATAAGCGCAGCTTCATAACAAACTATTACGTTGATGCCTGCCAGTAAGAACACGCCCCATCGCAAGCCAGCCGCAGGAAAGGCTGCAGTGAGAAAGACCGTCAAGTCTTCCAGGCCAGCCAAGCCTGTGAAGCGCAGCCGGCGGAAGGGCATCGTGGCACGGCTAAGGAAGAAAATACCCGGATGGCCTATGTGGATAGGAGCATTATTGGTTTTGTTGGTATGTTGGCTGCTTTTCAGATGGATAATGTCGGCCAATGAGCGGCCTGACGTACAGTCTGCCGTTGACTATGCTGTGCGGGGCATCGACGTGAGCCACTACCAGGGCATCATCGACTGGGAGCAGCTGCGCAACAGTGCCACCATTGCCGGACACCCGTTGAGCTTTGTCTTTGTAAAGGCCACCGAGGGCGGCGATGTCGTCGACCCGCGTTTCGCTCAGAATTTCCAGGAAGCCCGCAAGTACGGCATCCTGCGCGGAGCCTACCATTTCTATCGCACATCGTCGCCGGCAAAGCAGCAGGCCGAGCTCTTCATCAGCCACGTACAGCTGGAGGAGGGCGACCTCCCGCCGGTGCTCGACGTAGAGGTGAAGCCCGAAGGCATAAGCAGCGAGGACTTCCGCCAGGGCATCCTGGAGTGGCTCGCCAGGGTGGAGGAGCACTACGGCGTGAAGCCCGTGCTCTACACCTACCACTCCTTCCGGCTTCAGTACATGAACGACCCCGTGTTCAACCTTTATCCCTACTGGATAGCCCATTACTATGTAGACAGCGTGAGATACAGCGGCAAATGGGCCTTCTGGCAGTATTCCGACCGGGGAGAGCTGCCCGGCATCAAAGGTCAGGTAGACCTCGACATCTTCAACGGCAGCTACGAAGACCTGCAGCGCATGGCAATAGCTTTTTGAGTTAAGAGTTCTTGGAGTAACTACTCAGTCATCATTCGTTGGTCGGCCTCTCGGCCTCAAAATCTGACAAAATCTAAATAAAAATCCAACAAAAATAGGGAAAATGAAGATTTTTGTATGATTTTCAACAAGATTTTTGAAAGATTTTGAGCGTAGCGACCATATAATCAGCTATGACTGAGTAGTTACTTCTTGGACGAGCCAAGCGGCAGAGCCGAGCGAAGAGTTAAGAGTTTTTTGAGTTAGGAGTTAGAATTACTTCTTACCTCTTATTTCCTACT
>CAMYZK010000091.1 GCA_947303825.1 uncultured Prevotella sp.
ACTCCTTGTGCTCCTCCAGTATCCACTGCTTCAGCCACTCCTGATACTCGTTCAGGGGCAGGTACCAGTTCTTCGTCTCTTTCAGCACGGGTGTCTCGCCGGTTTCCTTCGAGCGGGGATTAATCAGCTCGGTAGGTTCCAGTGCACGTCCGCAGCCCTCTTCACACTGGTTGCCATAAGCCTGCTTGTGGCAGTAGGGGCACTCGCCCACCACATCGCGGTCGGTGAGAAACTTGCCGGTCTTCTCGTCAAAGAACTGCTTGGTAGTCTGCTCCACGAGCTTTCCCTCGTCGTAGAGCTTGCGGAACCACTCGGCAGCAAACTGGTGGTGGATTTGCTTGTGGTACGACTGTAGACATCGAACGAGATGCCGAACTCGTTGAAGGAGTCGCGTATCAGGGCATGGTAGCGGTCTACCACGTCCTGTGGGGTGATTCCTTCCTTGCGTGCTCGCTGGGTGACGGGCACACCGTGCTCGTCGCTGCCGCCTATGAACATCACCTCACGTTTCTTTGCACGGAGGTAGCGCACGTATATGTCGGCAGGCACGTAGACACCTGCCAGATGTCCTATATGAACACCGCCATTGGCGTAGGGTAGGGCCGACGTGACGGTGTAGCGTTTGTAGTTCTTTTGTTCCATAATCTATATTATTTGGTTGTTTGGTTATCTTGTTGTCTAGACGTTTGGAGAAGTAACAGATGGCAGATTGGTAATATCCCGAAACAACCAGACGACAAATCTCCTAAACGGCCAATCACGGTGCAAAGGTACGAAAAGTTGAGAGCAAAACAAAACAAAAATCCGTTTTTCTTATATTTACGTTGATAGAACAATATACAATAATAAAAATATGAGTATCCGCTTATCCTACACCCAATACTGATTATCAGCTTGTTGCAATGATTATATCCGCTTGTTATCCGCACATTATCCTACACCCAGATAGATGAAAGATGATAGATATGGATACCTTCTTCCTTGATTTCCCTATCGGAGCAAGAAAGTGGAGTAGCAAACTAACGGGGATTGATTTCTGTCCGAGCAGGTCGGATTTTTGTCCGACGCCCCCTCTTTTTTTCGGACACATCCATATCTGAAAGAAATAGGCAATAATCAGATACCCCCAAATCTGTACAACCTGAGTAATAGAAGGTTTTTTGGTGTTGGGTGTAGGATGATGTGCGGATAATGTGCGGATATTATCACGCTAACCCATTGATAATCAGTATTGGGTGTAGGATAAGCGGATAAATCAATTTTTGTACTGTGTCACATTCTCACAATGCCAACATTCGAAGTGCGTCTCGGATGCTAGCTGTTGCGCAGGTCGCTGGGTTTGCGGCCTGTCTTTATCTTGAACTTTGATGAGAAATAGTCGGGAGAGTCGAAGTTGAGTCTGTAGGCTATCTCCTTTATGCTCATATCGGTGGTGGTGAGCAGCTCTTTTGCACGCTGAAGGCGCAGGTCCTGCTGATAGGTGGCAGGCGATAGTCCAGTGTGCTCCTTGAACAGCTTGCGGAAGTTGGAGTAGCTCATGCCCAGGTCTTCGGCCACCTGCTGTATGGTGAGCGACGACTCGAGCTCCTCGCGTATGCGCAGTCTGGCCCTGTTTATCATGTCAACATGTGCTTGGTTGCGGTTTTTCAGTTCCCGGTTGCGCTCTTTGGAGTACATCATGCCTATTAGCAAGTTTACCACCCCTGCCATGACCTGCTGCGAGTAGGCTTCCTCGGCGTGGGCCATTTCAAAGGCACTGCGATATAGTCGCACTATGTCGTCGTTGAACCCCACATGGTAGATGGGTTTGGTGGGAGAGAGGAATCCGGCACGCACGCGGTCGTCTATGTTGCGACCCTGAAACCCTATCCAGTATTTCTTCCATCCGTGGGGCGGTGTGGGATGATAGCTGTGCCATTCTCCTGGAAAGAGCATGAAGAAGTCTCCCTCCTTGAGGTGTGCCTCCGGCACTGTCTGGCTATGGAACACTCCTTCGCCCTCAATGATATAGAGCAGCTGATATTCGGGCAGTATGCGTCCTTTCTGCAGGTCGAAATAATAGCCGTCGGCATGTCCACGGGTGGGGTAGGGATCGTTGGGACCTATTTCCTCATAGCCTATGGTTGTTACCGTCAGTCCCCAGAGCTGGTCGCGCTCGCTGGCAAGCATGTATTTACTGGTTTGCACTTTTTTAGATGATAGATTATAGATTATAGGGTATTACAAGATTTCTTGTGGGTATTAAGCTACAGACCCCACCCCTAACCCCTCCCCTTGAGGGGCGGGGAATGGCTACGGCCAGAGTACTATCCGCTTGGCACTCCCCCTTCCTCATTCCTCATTCTTCTTCCTCTTTCTTTATTTCACAAGGAACCCATAGCCAGAAGGTGGAGCCCTTTCCTTCTCCCTCGCTTTCCACTCCGATACGCCCTCCTATTGCATCGGCAATGGACTTGCAAATGCTGAGGCCGAGGCCTGTACCCTGGACGTAGTCGTTGAGCTTTACGAAGCGTTCGAAAACCGTTGACTGTTTCTCTTTTGGTATGCCTGTTCCGGTGTCTTCGCAGTACATGTATATGCCGTTGTCCTTATATTTGTAGCCTACCCTGATATGTCCTTTATGGGTGTACTTCACGGCATTGGTTACGAAGTTGGTGATGACCTGCTGCATGCGCCCCATGTCGAGCGTGGTGATAAGGCTGTCGTATGGTTTGTCCACAATATACTCCACATCTTTTTCCTGTACTCTCTGTGAAAGCGTCAGGCAGGCAAGTGAGAACTCTTTTGCGAAGTCTACTTCCCTAGGCTTTATCTCTATTGGCTTAGAGTCCATTGTCGATGCTTCGAAGATGTCGTTCACCAGGCGTAGCAGCATGTCACAGTTGTTGCGTATAATATTGATGAACTCCATGCGGTCTTCGGTTGTGCTCACAGCGTGTAGCAGGTCGGAGAATCCCACGATGGCGTTGAGCGGAGTGCGTATCTCGTGGGTCATATTGGCCAGGAAGGTACTCTTTAGTATTGCAGAGTTCTCGGCCCGGGCAGTCTCTATCTTCAACTTCTGCTGTGCCTCCATGAGCGAGGTGACATTGCGCACAATGCCAAAGAGTTTTGCAGTGTGTCCGTCTTTGTCTGATAGTGGCATGCCGCTTATGGCATACCATGTAGGCTCGTGGGAAACGGGTGTCCTGTCGAACAGGTGTATCACGTTGAAAGACTCGTTGCCTAGCGTGTAGTTTTCTATATTGCGGCGGGCTTCCTCCTGGTGCTCAGGCGCCAGACATTCTATATACTCGTCGAAGGTGATGGTAAACTCTTTTTCTATGATGGACCTTGAAAAACTGATGGCGCGTGTCTGGTTGTCGGCATGCCATACCCACATGTTGCAGTTTTCAAGCAGCGAGCGTAGCTCGGTTTCATAAGTGCGGTTTAGCTCGGACGCAGCCTTTATAGCCTTGCGCTGCATTTGCAGTTCAAGATACATAGAGCGTTCAACGGTTACGTCGCGTGCGGTAACGACATAGTAGAGCAGGTTGCCTTTGTCGTCGGGAGTAGGCCTTACTCTAAACTCAATAAACTTGTCTATTCCTATTTCGGGGTAGTACATACGTTGGCAGGCATGTATTACGTCGAAGCTGCCCGGCACTATTAGGCCTTTTACCAGACTCATGTCCATGAGTGACACAGAAAAGAAGTACTCGATGTTTTCTTCATTCACTTCGCATAGTATCTTCATGTTCTCGTTGAGGTCGAGCAGCTTGCCGTCTTTGTCGTAGAACGACATTGCCACCAGGTTGGTGTCGAACAGCTTTGCATATCTGTTGGCCAGCTCCTGTTCATGTTGCTCATTCTCTGTTTCAACGGTTACGTCGCGCGTAGTGATGATGATACTCGTGGGCTTATGGTTCTTGTCAAGCTCTGCAAACGAGTGTCCTTCTACTTTTACCCATTTCGGTTTTTTCTCTGTTCCTTCGTTCCACCTTATGAAGAAAGGCTTGCTAAGCTCTTCTGGGCTAAACACCTTTCTCCTGTCAAGTATGATGTGCCGGTCGTCAGGATGTATGTGTTCTACAAGTTTCTTGCTTGTTATTCCTCCTTCGGGAAGAACATTGCCGTGCAGGTTGCTTACATGGCCTTTCCTTATTTCATTGATAAACACGGCGTAGTTGCCCATGCTAAGTGCCTGATGCATCATTGCCTCCATGGCCTTATTGTGCTTCATGGCGGTTTTTACCCTTCTTTTCGCTATTCTGAAGATGGCAAAGATTGCCAGTGCAATAAGCGTTACAACGAGTAATATATATAATAATGTGTACGACGCTTCGGGTTGCATGCGTTCCTGATGGAACCATTTGATGCGCAATGCTTCCAAGTCGCCGCTTTGCTGAAGGCGCGATATTTCGCTGTCTATGGCGTTTATTAGCTCTTTGTCATGGCCCACTATATGTATGTCTTTAGCTGGTATGTCCAGTTCCTGTATTTCAATGCCTTTTAGTCCGCTAGACTTCAGTTGCCATTTTAGGGGTGCATCACCACATACAAAGTACTGGAAGTCACCGTTCATTATTCCTACCAGTGCTTCTCTTGGAGAGTGGTATTCTACGTTGATGGTGTCTTCAGCGGTCATTAGTATTCTTTTAGAAATGGAGTCGTTGCTGCCGTTTAGCACTATCAGCTTGGCTTGCTTCAGTTCTGCGCGTGTTTTTATAGGCTTGGTGCCTTTGAAGAAGGCTACCGACAGGTTATAGTATTCTATGCTGTTTACGGTGGAGTAGTACTTGTCCTGACTGAAACGGTTGCTATAGTCAACAATAAGGTCGGCCTGGTAGCTGGTAAAGGCTTCTATGCCCTGCTTTCTTGACTTTGTGATAAAAGTAGGTTTTATGCCCAGCCTATTAAGCACGGTTTGCAGCAGTTCAACGTTGAAGCCGTCGGGCTTTCTCTCGCCATTGATGAATGCATAGGGTGCGAAGTCCCAGTCGCATACCACCCTCACATTCTTGTCTTTGGTCTGGGCAAAGGCTGCTGTGGCCTGCATGAAAGAGAGCAGCATTACCAGTCGCAAGGCCAGTAAGCAGGCTATATGCCGGGTATGGTTATGTTCTTTTCTCATGCTGCTTCTTATTCTTCTTTCTTATGTACTATCTTTATTGCCTCACAAGGTATGGTGAGCCACACTGTAGTGCCTTTCCCCACCTCTGTGTTGACATCTATCGTACCGCCCAGGAGTGTAGCTATCTCTTTGCAGATGGGCAGTCCGAGGCCAGTGCCGCGTGTTGACTGTTGGTCTGTGGCATTGAAGCGTTCAAACAGGTGCTTTACCTTCTCTGGCGGTATGCCCTCGCCGGTATCGCTGATGCCGATGATGAGTTTCCCCCCAATGTATTCGTATCTTGCTCTTATGCTTCCTTTCTTTGTGTGTTCAAAGGCGTTGTCGAGCAATTGCTGGATGATACGGCCTATATTAGCGTCGTCGATGAGCAATTCGAGCTGCTGATAATGGTTTTCCACATTGAATTTTACGCCTTCGTTTATCTTGTGGCTCATTCCCATGGTGCAGTGACCGTCGAAGGTCTTCGCGAAGTCGCATGGTTGAAGGTTGAGTTCCACCATACCAGCATCAAGCCTCGACAGGAACAGGATGTCGTTGATAAGGTTGAGCAGGTAGGAGGTGTTCTCCTTTATCTCATTGATAAACAGCTCTTCCTCATCTGGTGAGTTTGACGATTCGAACATTTCAGCATATCCCACGACAACATTGAGAGGTGTGCGTATTTCCTGGCACATGTTGTGAAGGAACTGATTTTTCACTTTTTCTATTTCTTGTGCTTTCTCCGTGTTTTGCTGTAGCATCATCTCTGTGTGAATAATCTCAGATGTGTCACGGCAAATGCCAGTAAAGGCTTTCACGTTTCCGTTGCTGTCTGTTGTTGGGAAGAGGTTTGTAAGCAGGCACAGGCGTCTGTCGTTGGGTAGCCTTAGGTTGGTTCTTATGTCGCAGTCTATCTCTGTGTCCTTCTTGTTGTCCATCGTCCTGAATGCTCTCATTATCTGGCGCTCGCATTCAGGGCCGGCCAGTTGCAGGCATCTCTGTTGTGTCAGCACGTATTGTGCTTCGTGCATGCGGTGGTTGATGGTGAGCATGTGGTCTTCGGGCGAGTAGCTTATCCTTCTTATGCCTCCCACCTGAAGAGCGTAGTTTATGTTGTTGATGTATTCAGCCTCTTCCTTCATTGCTTTTCTCAGCTGTGCCACACCCTCTTGTGCCTTTTGATAGGTTTTTGCCATCTCTGTCACTTCACGTCCGGTGCCGTAAATGCCCAGCAGTTGTTGCTGGTCGTTGGTGACGGCTACCAGCTGCAGCTCATAGAACTTCATGGCATTCCTGCGTTTGGTGTAGGCCATTGCCAGCCCGGTTTTATCATTAAGGAAGATGGTGGCATAAAAACGTCCATTGCTTACGAATTCGTTGAAGTCGAATTCGTCTGCTCCCAGTAGCTCGCGTATGTTGACTCTGTTTCTTAAGGCCGTTTCCAGGGGTAGGTTCAGGTTTATCTGCGACCTCTCGTTCATTTCTACGATGTAGCCCCTACTGTCGTAGTAAACCATATCTACCATGGCTGTTGAGAAAACAGAACCGTATCTGTTAAGGACGTAACTGGACTCAAGCTGCTTTTCGTATTCTTCGGTTACGTCGTTCATCGTACCGATGATGGTGATGTCACTGTCTTTATCGTGTCTTAGCACAGACAGCCTGATGTTGAAAAGCCGTTTCTTGGCTGTCATGCTGTCAACGACAGCCATATCCATCTGCTCCTCGTCTATCTCACCCTTCGCCATCTGCTCAATGGCAGTGCTCAGCCGTTTGTAGTCTTCGGGGTGGTAGTGCTCTGCAAATTCGGCAGGGCTGTATGTCCCTGTCAAGGCAGTTGAGTTGTCATGCCATGTAAACAATTGCTGTCTTACGTTGTATGTGAAGATTCTCACGTTGCACGCTTTGAGAATCATCTTGAGCCTTTCGTTATGCAGTCTTCCCTCTTGTGTCTTTTTCCTCTCCTGTATTCTGTATGCCAGACTGGATAGCAGCATAATGAGCGATACCAACAATATAAATGCCAGTACAATGGATGTCCACATTGGAATGCTGGACTCTGTTTTGGCTTTCTCAGGATAGAACCATTTCTCCTCTAACGGTATTAGCTGGTCTTCCGACCTGAGCAGCTCGAAAGTGTTGTCGAGCATCTCAAGTAGCTGAGGGTCATTGGCCATGAAACGGTAGTCGCCCGATGGCATTTCTACGGGGGCAATGCTAAGGTTGTCTATATCGTACTTGTGGATAATCCATTTCAGCGACATGGTGTTCCACAGCACTTGCCCGTTTTCTTCTGAGCTTACATCCATCACGGCTCTTATCATGTCGGCGTGTGGGATGGCATTGTCGCCCCATCCACGGTCTTCCATCAGGTGGTGGCTGAAGCTTCCTTCATGTACTATCACCTTCTGGCTTGACAGGTCGTTGATGGTCTGTACTCGCATGGTGCTTTTCTTCGGGTATACCACGCTATGGGTAAAAAGCTGTATTGAGTTTTTACCATAGTGCAGCGTGTAGTTGTCGTGGAAGTTGGCCACCATGCCAAGCATGAGGTCTGACTTGCGGCTGCGCAGGTCTTCTAGGGCTTGCGATGTGGGTACGAGATTTATCTTGTATGGAATGTTCAGCTTGGATAGAATCATTTGCACCAAGTCAACATTATATCCGGTAGGATTTCCAGCGTCATCAAGGAAGGAGTAGGGCCACAGGTCATACGCATCTTCGTATACTAGCGGATTGTCCTTTGTGTACTCTCTCTGCAGTGTTGTCTGTGCACGAGACAATGTGCCAGTCAGGAAACTGACAGCTATCAACAGTACCGTGAGGTGCTGCATTAATTGTCTGGTAAGCCTTTCTCTCCTGGTCATTGCTCGTTAGTGCTTGTGCTATTACTTCTTTTTCAGGGCTTTTTCACCCACCTTGCGGGTAAACCGCAAGGCACTGTAGTGGCCGTTACTTCTTTTTCAGGGCTTTTTTCACCCACCTTGCGGGTAAACCGCAAGGCACTGTAGTGGCCGTTACTTCTTTTTCAGGGCTTTTACCACTTGGTCGGCAATCTGCTGCATGCCTTTCACGTTGGGGTGTCCGGCAGTCTTGTCAATGCCGCTTAGTATGATTACAGGCACACCATAGTGTTTGCATATCTCGGTGATGCTGCTGTTAATGCTCTCCTTAAGGTCACAGTTCAGTATGTAGTGAATCTCGGCAGTGGGGTATCTGTCTTGCATGTGGCTCAACAGGTATGCCAGGGCCGGCCTGAAGGTGTAGAGGTCGGCACGCTTCCAGTCACTGTATTTATATTCGCCGATGGGGGCGTTGGCCCATGAGTCGTTTGTTGCTCCGAAGATGAGTATCACGTCGGGTGTCCCCAGATTTGTATGCCTTGTGATGAACGAGCGGTGGGTGTAGTCGGCATCGCCGTAGCCGGTATTGCAAATAGTGCTGCCGCTCCACGAGTTGTTCTTCTCAAGCTTCCATCCCATGCGGTCTATCACCTGCCACCACCACGTCTGCCTCACCGTGCGCACGTCGGTGCGCTGTGG
>CAMYZK010000092.1 GCA_947303825.1 uncultured Prevotella sp.
TTTGCCAGTGTTCCTACGAAGTGGTTGATAATGACAATGACACCCTGGTTGCGGGCTACCAAGGCACCGGCTCCGTATATCGACCAGGTGGCAAAGCCCGTGAGCTGGCGTAAGATAGGCTTTGAGATGTCGCGCCTGTGGATGGTCAGGCGGCATTCGGCGAACCGCATCTTGGCATATAGAGCAAAGGCGAGGAAGTTGAGCAGCTGAATGAAGCACATCATAAGGGCATAAACCAGCAGGCGGTCGGCACTTACATAGGCCAGCAGAATGGCAAAGAGCAGCTTCACTATTCCATCGCACACTTCAACCACAGAGATATAGACAATGTTTTCTCGGGCTATGAAAAGAGCTTTGTAAGGGGCCGAGACAATGGTGATGAAGAGCATGGCTATGGCTATGAAGTACACCTTGACGGCCGTGTCAATACGGGCCACCGGGATGTTGAGCACTCCTCCGAAAAGCAACCCCTTCACCGTGACTAGGACGACAGCTATGAACAGGCCGAAAGCCACATGCAGCAACAGGCTGTTGCTGAACAGCTTGCCCAAATAGGTATAGTCGCCATGTCCGAAATGGTAGGAGATGTAGCGCTGTGTGGTGACAACAAGAGCGTTGGTGATGAAGCAAAGCATGGCAACGAAGCCGCCCACCACAGCGTAAATGCCAAAGTCGGAAACCTGCAGGGCATCAAGAATCAACCGGGTGGAATAGAGCGAAAGCCCAATGTTGATAAGGGCTTTCGCATATTGGGCAGTGGTGTTGACAATGATGCGCTTGTTGGAATCCATCATTAATGGCGTTCTCTATGACATCGCTTCCTTGATGTCTTTCCTTATTAGAATGCAGAAGGTGATAAACGTAACAAAGAACAGCATTCCTATTACAAAGACCACACGCTTGGGCCCTGCCGGTCTTATGGGTACTGAAGCGCCCTTTATCATGGTAAATGCCGGGGTGCGCTCCTGCACCTTGGCACGAGCCTGCTGCAGCTGTGCGCTCATTGTGGTGTATGTCTGCATCCTGAGCTGCATCTCACTCTCCATGGCCTCTGCCTTTGTACGGTATGAACTCATCACTGTGTTCAGGTGGGAGTCGGCATAGTAGGCGTATGCCATGCGCACAGAGTCGTATTTCTCTTGCGACTCCTTTACCAGCTTTTCATAATGCTGCTCGTCAATGCGGGCCTTGTAGGTGCGGTACTCTGTGATGAACTGCTGAAGGCGCACCACCATGCTGTCGGCAATGGTCTTGCAAATCAGCGGGTCTTGGTCTTTCACACCGACGGTTATCACACCGGTCTTCTTGTCTACTGAAATGCTAATCTCTCCCCTTATGGCATTGGCAACATCGTCGTCACCCTTCGACATGTAGTATGGGTCTTTCTTCCCTGTCTGTGCCACTTGGCTGCCATCATCTGTCTTTAGCATACGTGTGACAGAGTCCATCACCTTGCTCCACCAGGGTGTCTTCTGATGCTTCTTCAGATAGGTATATAAATCGGTGTCTATGGTGCCGTCCTGGCTCTTTACGTGTATCTTGAACAGCTCACTCACAAAGCCGTTGTCCTCCATAAGGTCGGGGTAAAGCAGGGGAGAGATGGCATCGCTCGACTGCATTGACCCCAGGTCGAAACCGAAGGAAGAAGCTATGCTGCTCAGTGTGCCGCCAGTGTTCTCGGTTGCCATCTCGGGAGCTAGCTTGGCATCTGTCGTGTAGTAGCGGGGCACGCCGAGGATGAGCAGATACGACAGAATGGCCGTAACAAGCCATGTTATATAGAAGACGCGCCGCCTTTTATACAACTTCTTCAACAGCACTCTTATGTCAATAGTGTCTTTTGTCTTTTGGTTGTCTTCCATGAGCCACTAATAATTCGTTTTGTTTGGGTATCAGAGCCTACCTCTTGTTCTTCATCTGCTGACGCAGACGCTGCATCTCGGCCTGCTGCCTCTGCATGGCCTCTAGACGGGCGGCAAGGCCGCTCTGCTTCTTGGGGTTGTTCTTGTTGGCCTGATAGTTCTTCTCAAGGATGGCCAGCAGCTTGGCGTCATCGGTGGTCTTGCGCAGGGTCCACATGATGGCTGCCGAGAAGAAGAGCGAGATGAAGTAGTAGAAGTTGAGGCCGCTGCTGTAGTCGTTGAAGATGAAGAAGAACATCACCGGCATGAGGTACATCATCCATTGCATCATCTTCATCTGCTGTGCCTGCTGGCCTATCATCTGGTCGCGCTGCTGGCGCATGGTCATATACGAGTAGAGCAGGTTTGACACACAGAACAGTATGCACGTCAGCGACAGGTGGTCGCCTATGAGCCACACAGGCTTGCCCCACTCGAAGATGGGGTCGTAGGTCGAGAGGTCTTGCATCCACAGGAAGCTCTCTCCACGCAGCTGTATGGCGTTGGGCACGAAGAAGAACATGGCTATCCAGATAGGCATCTGTATGAGCATGGGCAGGCATCCGCCCAGCGGCGAGACTCCATATTGCGAGTACATCTGCATCATGGCCTGCTGCTTTTGCATCTGGTCTTCAGGCTTGTCATATTGCTTGGTGGCCTCTTCCAGCTTGGGTTTCAGCACGCGCATCTTGGCGCTCGACATATAGCTTTTCTTTACCATGGGGAATGTAAGTCCCTTGAGTAACAGCGTGATAAGAATGAGCACGATGCCCAGTCCCAGGCCCAGTGCGGTGAGTCCGTCAAACACATAGAGGGTGAACCAGCGGTTTATCCATCTCACCAGCCACCATCCCAGATACACCAGGTCTTCCAGGTCCAGGTCGCGTCCGAACTTGCTTTCCTTGTCTATGCCTTTGAGTATCTGAAAGTCGTTGGGGCCAAAGTACATCTCAAACTCTGTGCCCTGCTTGGGGTCGAAGCCGGTCTTAAGGTGTGCCTCGTAGTACTTCAAGTAGCCGGAGTTCTTCTGCCGTGGAGCACTGGCCAAGTCGGCCCCTTTGTCAAACTGTCCCTTAGGTATAAGTACTGCGGTAAAGAACTGTGTCTTGAATGCTACCCAGTCTAGAGCTTCTTCTGTCTGCTCCGAGTCGCCTTTACCCTCACTCAGGTGGTCGGTGCCGCCGTCCACCTCTTTGTATGTCAGCGAGGCATAGCGGTTCTCAAAGGTATATCCTTTCTCCTGCTGGCGGCAAGAGTCTTTCCATTCCACGCTTATCGACTGCCGTCCGGGTTCGAGCATGTCTTCCATACCCTCGGTATTTAGCTGATAATGCAAGAGATAGCTCTCGCCGAGAGAATACTTCAGCATTATCTTCTTACCGTCAGCCCCCTCGGCAGTGAGCGTTGCAGTGCGTGCGGTCACGGCCGATGGAGTGAAGTTCAGCTCACGGGTGTTGATATTCTCTTTCTTCGTGGGTATGATGAAGCCCAGCGACTGCTCTGCCTCTCCGTCGAAAAGCGTTACGTCGGGATTGCCGTTACGGTCCTTATAGCCCAGCACTTTAGCCTTGGTCACGGTACCGCCCTTGGTGTCAAGCGTCAGCTCCACCTTCTCGTTTTTCAGTACTATCTTCTGGCCGGGCTGGTCTTGCATGGCTGCAAAGAAGGTCTTTGCGCTGTCAGCCTGTAGCTTTGCCTGCTCCTTTGCTACCGTATCTAAGGTGTCTGTTGGTTGGGTGTCCTGTTTCTGGGCTGCCTTGGCCTTTGCTGCTGCGGCATTGGCAGCTTCCTGCTGCTCGTTGGCCTGACGCTGGCCCCACCAGCTGAATGCTATCAGCACTACTGCTATCAGCACAAAGCCTGTAAGAGTGTTTTTGTTCATATTCAGTTTAATGTATTTTTAATGTACGCGCACGAGATTAGCCTACGTGCATACCAAGGTGCAAAGGTAGTAATTATTTTTAGGATAACGGCTTTTTTCACAGTTTTTATGTTTTCGAGAGGTGGTATTGTAAAAGGTTGACAGTTTAAATGCTCTAGAAGTGCCACTCATGCTATTGGTGCTACTCATGCTACTGGGCACTGACAGTCAGCAAGTTACCAGCATCGCGATGAAGCTACTCGAGCTACTGATGGAGCTACTCTTGCTACTGGTTGATCTACACGCCCAACTGATGGAGCTACACGCTCTACTGATCAAAGTGACTCGCGCTACCAAGTAAAACAAGTTGTTTTGCTGAAAAAGGGGCCTCCCTGTCACCAAAAAGGGGCCTCCTTTTGCCAAAAAGGGGCCTCCTTTTGCCAAAAAGGGGGCCTTATTTGCCTAAAGTCGTTCACTTTTCCGTTGCTGAAGCAGGTCAGCAACAACTTTCACCTCCCCGATAGTCTAGAGAAGCCTTATCTATCGGAAAGAGAGCTGCAGTAGCACCAGTAGCAGCATGTTGCACCACCATAAACACCTGATAATCAGTGATCAGTAGCACCAGTAGTGCCTGTAGCACCATTTACAGCAATACCGTGCAAATGCGCGCGCGCGTGAAGACAACCGAAGAGAATTGTCTTAAATATGAGTGGGACCGAAAATAAATGTCCGAATCGCTTGGCGTTTAAGTTTTTTGTTACTATCTTTGCAACGATGTAATAACAAAAACATAAAACCTGAAAAAAATGAACGAAATCCAAAACCTAAAGCCGGAATGCATCTGGCGTAACTTCTACAAACTGACACAGGTGCCGCGTCCCAGCGGACACCTTGAGAAAATACAGCAGTTCCTGCTCGACTTCGGTAAGGAATGTGGCGTATACACCGTGAAAGACCCTGCCGGCAACATCCACTTCCGTAAGCCTGCAACACCAGGCATGGAGAACCGCAAAGGCATCATACTGCAGGCTCACATGGACATGGTTCCGCAGAAGACTCCCGAGTCAACCCATAACTTCGAGACCGACCCCATAGAGCCGTGGATTGACGGTGAGTGGGTGAAGGCTAAGGGAACGACGCTTGGAGCCGACAACGGACTTGGTGTGGCAAGCATCATGGCTATCATGGAGGACAAGACCCTCAAGCACGGCCCTATCGACGCCCTCGTCACCGCCGACGAGGAAACGGGAATGTTCGGCGCAAACGACCTTCCTCAGGGAGAGCTGGAGGGCGACATACTGTTGAACCTCGACTCGGAACACTGGGGAAAGTTCGTCATCGGTTCGGCAGGAGGCATCGACGTCACCGCAACATTAGAATATAAGGAGGCCGACACCGCCCCGGAGGATGCTGCAGTTAAGGTTACCATTAAGAACCTGCGAGGCGGACACTCGGGACTGGAGATACACGAAGGACGCGGCAACGCCAACAAGCTCATGGTACGACTGGTGCGCGAAGCCATTGAAGAGCTTGATGCACGGTTGGCTTCATGGCACGGAGGAAACATGCGCAACGCCATACCCTTCAAGGCGGAGGTGGTACTCACGCTGCCCAAGGAAAACGTGGAGGCTCTGAAAGAGCTTTGTCAGGAATGGAAAGAAGACTTCAACGACGAATACAAAGTCATTGAGCCACAAGGCATTGAAGTCATCA
Source organism: uncultured Prevotella sp. (assembly GCA_947303825.1). Classification (GTDB taxonomy): domain Bacteria; phylum Bacteroidota; class Bacteroidia; order Bacteroidales; family Bacteroidaceae; genus Prevotella. The sequence goes on from CAMYZK010000092.1 coordinate 5,476, forward strand.
CCGAGGAGGTGGAAGCACCAAAGACAGAACTGCCCGTTGAGATTCAGGACAACATAGTAGATGCCATCTATGCCTGCCACGACGGAGTGATACGCTTCATTCCCTCCTACCCCAACGTTGTGGAGACATCGAGCAACCTGGCCATCATCAACATTGAGGCAGGAAAGGCAGACATCAAGATACTGGCTCGCTCAAGTCGCGAGGACATGAAAGACTATGTGGTTAAGATGCTGGAGAGCTGCTTCAACATGGCTGGGATGAAGGTGGAGACAGCAGGCAGCTATGGCGGCTGGGACCCGAACCCCGACAGCGAGGTGTTGCACCTGCTGCTTAAGGAGTACAAGGAGCTCTTTGGCGAGGACGGCATCATACAGGTAGACCATGCCGGACTGGAGTGCTCGGTAATTCTGGGCAAGTACCCGCATCTGGACGTCGTCTCGCTAGGCCCCACGATGAAGTCGCCGCACACCACCACCGAGCGTGCACTCATTGCCACCGTAGATCCCTTCTGGCAGCTGCTGAAGAAGACGCTAGAGGACGTGCCGGTGAAGTGATTCTCTCTTTGTTCTTTATTGGGACTGGTTGGGACTTTGTGGGGACGGAGTGGGACAACCCACCCCATCCCACCAAGTTCCAACCAGTTCCACCAACTCCCACCCCATCCGACCCCATCCCACAAACTCCCAACCAGTTCCACCCCGTCCCACCAAAAGAAAAGAATGTCTAACCTCGAAACCATCCTCATGGCCGCTGGTGCACTCCTCGTTCACCAGGCACAGGCACAAAGCACCCGTCACCACTCCCCAGCAACCCCCGACCGTCCAAACGTAGTGTTCATCTTGGCCGACGATATGGGGTACGGAGACCTGGCCTGCTATGGCAACCAGTATATCAAGACTCCCAACATAGACCGTCTGGCACGCACAGGGACCTGCTTCACTCAGGCCTACGCAGGCAGCGGCATCAGCTCACCTTCACGCTGTTCGCTGATGACGGGACGCAACAGTGGGAACACCCGCATACGAGACAACCAGTGCTATGCCGGAGGCATGACAGGACTGAAGATAAACCCACGCGGTGACACGACTATAGTGCGCCGCGCCAACCTACTGCCCGAGGACACCACCCTGGCAACCGTCATCTCGGCCGGAGGATACAGGACATGCCTGGTGAACAAATGGCATCTGGACGGATACGACCCGCAGGCAGCCCCCAACCACCGGGGGTTCCACGAGTTCTACGGGTGGACGATAGCCACCGTGCACTCCAATGCCCCGTACTACTATCCCTACTACCGATTCCACGGCGACAGTCTCATAAACATAAAAGAAAACGAGAACGACGCACACGTTCGCCACAACACAGAGCTGTCGACCGACGATGCCATTGCCTTCATTCACAGGAACAAGAACACCCCCTTCTTTCTCTTCCTAGGCTATGATGCCCCACACGAGCCATACATTATTGACGACACGTCGTGGTATGACGAGCAAGGCGAGTGGACGGCAAACACCAAGCGATATGCCGCCCTGGTGACTCACATGGACTACAACATAGGACGACTGATAGGAACCCTCGACGCCCTGGGGCTGCGCGAAAACACCATCGTCATCTTTGCCAGCGACAATGGGGCGGCTGTCCAGGCCCCCCTGAAGGAGCTGAACTGCGGAGCAGGACTGAAAGGCCGCAAGGGGCAGCTCTATGAAGGCGGCATACGGGTGCCGCTCATCGTGAACCAGCCAGGCCGAGTTCCTGCAAGGCAGATAAGCAACCTGGTGTACTTCCCCGACTTCATGCCCACACTGGCTGCCCTGACGGGAAGCAGCAAGAATCTGCCGCAGAAAACCGACGGCATGGACATCTCGCCATTGTTCTACGGCAAAGATATCGACACCGACAGCCGCCCTCTGTACTGGGAGTTCCCCGGCAAACAGCGAGCTTTGAGATGGAAAGGATGGAAAGCGGTAACGGTGAAGAAAGGTGCACCGCTGGAGCTATACCGCATTAAGGAAGATCCATGCGAACAGAACAACGTTGCATCCCAATACCCCGAAATGCTGAAGCAGATGGAGGAGATGATGCTACAGCTACGCACACCTTCGCCCAACTACCCGTTTGAAGGAGAAATAAAATAGATTAGGACTATGAAAAAAGCATTTATCACACTCGCACTTCTGATTTCCGCTCTAGGTCTTAAGGCTCAGAACATCAGCCATATTGAGACGACAAAGGCATGGTACTACATCTATGACGAGAATGGAAAGAAGATAAAGACAATAAGCACCAGCCAAGGCGAACTGAAGGGCTACAGCTCCTCTTTCTACATCATGAAGCAGAGTAATGCCTTCTACATAACCTACGATGTGAGCGGCAGAAGGCTTCACACCTTCGGCGCACAGTCGGTGGGCGAGGTACTGGCATGCAGCGGCGACACCTTCGTGAGCAGGAACGGCACTTGGATATATACGTGGAACAAAGACGGCAAGAAGATCAGCACCAGAGCCGCCAATCGTTAAAGAAACGTAAATATAAGCCAAACTGCGGCTGCAAAATGCTCTATTTCAAATAATTTGAGTAATTTTGCAGCCGCTTTGCGCGAATTATGTAGAAAACAATTCACATAATGTCTAACTTTATTAATTTTTAAAACTTTATTTAACATGTCAGAATTAACAAAGAACGTCAAGCCTCTCGACGATTTCAATTGGGAAGAGTTTGAGAATGGCACCGTGGCCAATGTAAGCAAAGAAGAGCTTGACAAGGCCTATGACGAAACCCTGAACAAGGTGGCCGACCACCAGGTGGTGGACGGAAAGGTCATCTCTGTCGACAAGAAAGAAGTGGTGGTGAACATCGGCTACAAGAGCGATGGCATCATCCCCGCTACGGAGTTCCGCTACAATCCCGACCTGAAGGAAGGCGACACCGTTGAGGTGTACGTAGAAAGCGCAGAGGACAAGAAAGGCCAACTGCTGCTCAGCCACAAGAAGGCACGCCTGTCTAAGGCTTGGGACCGCGTCAACGCCGCCCTTGACAACGAGGAGATTGTACAGGGCTTCATCAAGTGCCGCACAAAGGGTGGTATGATTGTCGATGTCTTCGGCATCGAGGCCTTCCTGCCCGGTTCACAGATTGACGTTCA
>CAMYZK010000093.1 GCA_947303825.1 uncultured Prevotella sp.
GTATACCGCGACCAGGCGGGAGCAGTGAGTACGGTGAAGACCTCCTGCACCGTCAACATCGTCCAGACAAGCTTCTCGGGCTTCAAATATCCCGCACCAACAGTGGCTGCCACAGCAACAAGCTACACCTTTGCCACCGACGGCTCGGCCAATCCCCTCGATGCAGCAACCCGAGGCAACGTTACATCCTACAGGTGCACCTATATTGGAAAGGAAGCATCGCAGTACAGACAAGTAACCGACCTTGAGACTGCTACCACGCTGACACTCAGCGCATCGGGAGTCTATCACGTAGAGGCTCTCAACGGCACGACGCCCATTGCCGACTTCTACCTGACAAAGGCATACCCCGTAGATATCAACACCTCGCAGACATGGGACTTCCGCAATGGTGTGAGCAGCGAATGGGGCACGTCATGGAGCCAGCCTAAAAACCCCACCAACGGCAATAACGTGGACCCAGGAACGGTAGGTGCTGTGCCCTATTTCGAATACGCCACATGGACATGGACCCGTGGCATGCCCACCAACCGTGCCAGCGACTACCGCTGCGTGAATGCGGTGAACGGCAACAATGGCTTTATCATTAAGGAGACATCAGGACTGCTCGTTATTGCCGATGCACCAACGTGTTCACGATCCATCATAGACGGTGCCTATTGCGACGGCCATTTCAGTGCATACACCGGCGACAGATATAACTACGTTTATCCAAACATTGGCCTGCATAAGGCTACGCTCATCATTCCCAGTCTGCCCAAGGGTGCCTACGTGGCCGTTGCCTGGGACCGGACCACCGAGGGCGATGGCAACACCATGGTGCTGGAGAACCTCCTTGACCTGGAAGGCAAGACCATAGACGAGATAAGGTATGGCGGCTCAGTGCGCCTGACGGGAAACAACGCCGGCAACCAGCAGGGCTACTACACCTTCCGTGTGGCCAACGACGGCAACGTTACCTTCACGCAAAACGACAAGGGCACCAGCCGCATAGTGGCCATCCACGTGTACTATGGCAACCCCGACACCAGTGTCGATGCCTCCGACGACGTGTACTACAACCTCAATGCCACTCAGGAGTATAAAGGCTCGGGCATGACACAGAAGCTGATGGCCTACGCACGGGCCAATGCCGACGGCACTGCCGATGTGGGCAGCGGACTGAAACAGCTGGACGGCATTCTGACCACTGAAGGCGAGACCACCAGCCAGTGGCTGACCAACTACCTGAACTTCTCGGCTCCCAACGGCATACCGGAGTTTAAGATGGTAAACCAGGACGTAACGCTGCACAATATGACGATGGATATGTCGCAGACTTATTTCGACTCGGGCAACGGCACATACGCCGTGCCGGGTCTGTCGTTCAACGGAGCCTGCTGGGGAAAGGCCATCATGAGTGTCGGTGTGCGCGACGGTAACGGCTACCTGGTGGCTTACCGACAGTACCGCTTCACCGTGGGCATCAAGCCAAAGATGAGCTATCCCAAGACCTGGGACTTCACCCGATACTTCGACAACGTGACGGCAAAGATAGAGGACTCGCCTGTGACTGTACTGGCACAAACTTCTAATCTGAACACCAAGAACAGCCTTGCTGCGAACACGGCGTATGCAAAAACAACTATCAGTGTTACAAATGGCGTGATAGATACCGACCCGACACGCACGTGGGATACTAACAACAGCCTGATGCGTAGCAGCGGAACGGAGGCATATCTGCAATATGGCTACAACGAGTACTCGTCATACTATGTTGACGATGCCATGCTGGTGTGCAATCTGGGACGTCGCAATGCCGACGGCTTCATTCTGGAGGAGACACGAGGCCTGGGCTTCAGCATTGCCCCGGAGAGCGACACCGACACGAGCAAGAAGCTGCAATGGGCCATGCCTAGCGGCACAGTGGGCTATGGCGAGAACTGCAACCTGACGCTGAACGGCACGATAACCATTGCCGCCATAGGCGAAGAATACAAGGGGTACTACGTGTTCCTGAGAAGCAGCAGGCCGCCCGACTCCTACTCCGACAACCTGAAGGTGGTGAACAGCGGCGACTACAACGGCATCGTGACCAACGACGGACAGTACGTCTATGAGGTGCGCTCGGCCAGCGACATGACCATGACTTTCAGCAGCGATACCGAAATATACGGCATAGGCGTTACCAACATCAAGAAGGATGCCGTACACCCCGTTGGCAACATAGGCTGGGCAACTGAGAGCCGCGACCTGGACATTGATCATACACTGACCGGCTACTACACCCGTCACAACATACGAGCCTATGAGGTGAAGTACGACAGCTACGACCTGAACACGGCTACCGTCAAGCTGACGGAAGTGAAGAACACTGCCGTGCAGACCTACGACAGCAACACCAGCTTCATAGACCACGGCTATGTGGCCAAGGGCAACGGCATTGTGCTGGCAGAGTTCAACGTGTCAGAGACCTCTGCCTACAAAGTGCCCTTCTTCGTTCCGGCCATCACCACCACCCATGAGGCAGTCATCAGCAATGAGAACATGATGCACCCCAACCTCGTGAGAAGGCAATTCGGCTCTGAAGAGGAAGGTGCCGGCACCCGTTTCTTCCTCACCAACATCCATTGGACCTTTACAAAGAGTGGAGATCTGGCAACAGAGGAGCAAGACGCAGCTAAATACGTTGAGACCGATGCCGCCGGCTTCTACCGCCAGCATCTGTGGACGGCAAGCTCTGCTGCCGAGAATGCCGCCAAGAACTCTATGGTACCCAATGCAGCCTACCTGCTTGCACCTACCAGCCAGCTCCCCGTGGCCGTGTGGAACAGCCCGAGCAGTCCGTCACGCATGAAGAACTCCATAGCCATACGTTTCGACGATACGACAGGCATTGACGGCATCTCTGGTTCTCATCCCTCATGTCTCATGCCTCATACCTCCGAATGGTACACCCTGAACGGCACAAGACTGGAGGGGAAGCCCAGCAAGGCAGGACTATATATTCACAATGGACGAAAAGTAGTAATAAGATAAAGAAATGGCACTGATAAAGAGTTACAAAGGTCTCAGCCCAAAGTGGGGCCGCGACTGTTATTTCAGCGAGAACGCCACCATTGTCGGCGATGTGACGATGGGCGATGAGTGCTCTATATGGTTCAACGCCGTAGTGCGCGGCGACGTGGCCCCCATCACCATCGGCGACAGGAGCAACGTGCAAGACGGGTCGTGCGTACACGTCACCCACGACACCGGCCCCACACATATTGGCTCGGATGTCACCATAGGGCATAACGTCACCGTGCATGCATGCACCATACACGACGGTGCCCTCATAGGCATGGGCAGCACCCTGCTCGACGGCTGCGAGGTGGGCGAAGGAGCCATCGTGGCTGCCGGGGCATTGGTGCTACAGAACACAAAAATACCTCCCCACGAGATATGGGGAGGCGTTCCTGCCAAGTATATCAAACCCACGCGGCCCGGGCAGACCGACAATGCCGCGCACTACGTAGCCTACTCAAAGGAGTATCTCCATGATGAAGGGTAAGTGACGCCTTACTTGTTCTTCTCGTAATACTCCAGAGCGAGCTTCACGTTCTTCTTCACGGCATCACTGCTGTAAGTGGCACCTGTGCGCCCGTCAACCTTGGCGGTCTTGGCCTGCTTGACGGTCATGCCGTCCCACTTGTTCTGAAGATGGTTGGCACATGCCTTCCAGTAGCGGGGCGTCTCCTGGTTCTCCAAGAACTCTATCTTCTGAACCTTACCGTCCTTGATATAAACTTTTAAGGGCGTAGGACCCTCATATCCTTTCACATCCTTGCCCAGGGTCGTGGTGTTTACTATGTAGACACCGTTTTCCTTTACCATCACCTTGCCTTTCTTGTCGGCACTTGTCAGCGCTACTGCCATAGCCAGGCAGACGCAAACCGTAATAAATGTCTTTCTCATCTTTTTGTGTTAGTTTTTGAGTTTTAAAATACTATTCTCCAACTTCGTCCGGCAGCCTTAACCACATAGATGCCATGACGGAGGTTAAGCGAAGCCAGTGCCCCCTTAGCGACGGTAGCAACAGGTCTTCCATCCACCGTGTAGACTGTGACGCGGGTAGAGGAATCGGTAACGTCGGCATCAAGAGCCATCACACCAGAAGGAGCTTCTGCCTCTACAGGCGACATGAGCATTGCCAGCTCGTCGATAACGGTTCCGTCTTTTAGTTTGTTGGTAAGATACAATCCCGTCAAGTCAAAGTATTTGCCATCGTAAGAGGTGGGAGCAGTAAAGCCCTTTATCTGGAAGGTGTTGTAGACGCGTATGCGATGGTCGCCCGACACAGCCCAGATACCATTGTCCTTCAGCAGTGGAGTAGCCTTTACAATAAGCATGTCGGCATAGTCGGCTTCGGTAATGTCTTCCACCTGTATCTCTCGTGGCAGCACATCATTACCGCTCTCCACCCCATACCAGCTGTTGGTGGTTAAGGGCTCTATCCTGGGAACCCTGTCTACTACTGTCAGCTTGCCATAGATATTACCGTTGAGCTTGTCACCCTGATTCAGGCCGAGTGTCTTGTTGTTTATCACGATAGCACCGGATGCATCACGCAGATAGGCGTTGTTGTTCTTGTCTACATATATCACCAGGGCATCGTTAAGCAAGAGTGCCGACTCGGTGTCGGGAGTCATGGCCCTCAACTCAGCGATGCTGGCAGCAATGGCCTGTTCCTCCACCGTAACATGGCAAGACGCGGTGAGCAGAGGGTTGTCGTTTGCCGTCACGGTAATATAGGTGTCTCCCACCCCCACTGCCGTCACAATGCCATCGTCGCTGACGGTGGCAATGCTCTCGTCGGCCGAAGACCACTTCAGCGTGTAGGGTGCATAGTCGGGAACGCGCGTCTCTACGAGCTGCATCTTCAAGTTGCATACCATTTTCATCTCCTCGGGCAGCGAGATGCTCTTCAGCACATTCACATCAACCACGTCGAAAGTGATATTGCCATTGAGCTCTCTTATGTTGTCAAGTCCTAAGACCGACTGTTTGCCACTCCACGTTAGCAGATTGGCCGGCGAGGTAGTGTTGTTAAGCGTCCTCACAAACTTTGAGCCGGGGAATGGGTCAGTAGCGGCATTCGACGATACTCCACCCGCTCTTACCAACTCAAAGTAGTTATGATTGGGATTAGTGTTCACTGTGTTGTTGTTCCATACAGTGACGTTTGTCGAGTCAACGCGGAACACCAGCATGCCGTGTCCGGGCAGATACTTGTCCCACTTGTTGAAACGCTGACGGTTCTCCAGTAGGAAGAACTCTTTCTTTACAGGAGTGTTGAGACGATAACCAGTGTTTGTGCCTCCTAAGGGCTGTAGCTCAATGCTGCCCTCTTCACTGATAACCTCGGGCATGGCAAATCCTATGGCATATCGCTCAAATAGCGTATATCCCACGGGAGTACGGCTATTGTTCTGGTATGAACCTGCGGCCATTACCGACCATATGTCAGGATGGTTGCTAGTGCCGCCACTACCCTCTTCGTCTGTATCATAGAAGTCGGGCAGTCCCAGCACATGGCTGAACTCATGGCATATAGTTCCGATGCCGTCGATAATCGATGCGTTAACCCATCCATACAGTTCTGTTGAGCAAGCATAGCGTCCTAGTGCCACTCCGTCTTTCTTCACTTGCCAGTCCCATCCCGAGTTGGGCTTGTAGATGGAAGAGGCATGCGGCCAGATGAGACGTTCGTCATTTCCCATGTAATTAGAGCCCAAACCGGCAAAGACAAAGTATATCATGTCTACCTCACCGTTGCCGTCACGGTCATACTGGCTGAAGTCAACAAGGGAGTCGGCAGCTTCTACGGCATCGATAGTGAGCTGTGCCACATTTTTCAACTTTTGCGGATAATACTGGCTGCGATTCACGGTGACGGGCCCCACAACGTCGAACTGGGGCGAGAAGACCCCAAAGGAGTTGTCGTAGAAATAATCGCGCACACTACCGGTGAAGACATCATTGCCCGAGGGGTCGAAACCCGTATAGTTCTCGGCGTTCACCATTTCGTTGAATAGCTCGGCATAGTCATCACGTGAAAACGCTAGGTCATTGTACTGCACCAGGATGATAAGACCCCTAAAGTTGTTGTAGTCATACTTTGCCTTTCGGCTAACATCTGCCCGCGCCTGTGCCCGTCGTGCTACCTCTTCCTGCTTTTCCTTAAGCATAGTCGGGGTCATGACAGGCCTCAGCTTTCCCGTGTTCTCCAACCATGCTCGCTCATCGGCAGTGCGGTTTGCAGCATCGTGGGCAATGCGGCCGGTAGGCACTAGCTGTCCATCGGCATCGAGCTGAGCGTATGTGTAGAATCCATCGCTGCGGCGCACTACAGAATAGCCGTCATCGGTGGTATTAAAACTAAGGTATTCATCTCCATGCAGACACAGGGTGACCACACTGCCGTCGGGCTGCGTCACGCAAACCTTTCCCGGATGGGCAGGAACAGCCATTGCCACACTAACACTTAGCATGACAATGGCTAAAAATAACAGTTTCTTCATTCTGTATTCTTAGTACGTCATCTTGGGCTCAAGCTCCTTGGCCTGGTCAATCATCTTCTGCACCTCTACCACGGCGGGCACACGACCACAGATGTGGTACTGAGCGTTTATCTCTTCCAGCTTGGGCTGAAGGTTCTCTGCCACACGATGGCGGAACTCCTTAACGGTGTCTACGCCAGCCTTCTCAAGAAGCTCGGAGAACTGCGGTCCCACTCCGTTGATACGGAACAGGTCGGCATGGTTTGTCCAACGCAGAATGAGCTTCTCGCTGATGCCTGTCTGCTCGGCCAGCTCCTTGCGCCCTTTGGGTGCTGCACACTTCTCGAGCAACTCGCTCACCTTGTTTATTCCTGCTGCAACCAGCTTCTCTGCATAGACGTCGCCTACGCCTTCAATGTCGATAATCTTGTAGTCCATTGTCTTTTCTTTTAATAAGGTTGATAGTTATACTATTCGTAAAAGCCCAGGTAGGCTTTCTTTCCGCAAATTTACCAAATAATTGCTGATAAAGAGTCAAATAAATGAAAGTTTTTTCATTAATTAGCAATTAACGACAGGCTATTCACAATTTTTTATGTACTTTTGCCGCAAATCGCTGTTATGAAGAAAGCAATCCGATTTGTCAAAGACTGGGCACTGCCGCTAGCCATGGCCATGGGTACACTGCTCTACCTGCTTTTCGCCTTCACTCCCGCACTGGAAGAGATCAGCGAGAGCATGGGGGTGCTGATGAATACCATACTGCCACTGTTCATGTTCCTAGTGCTGTTTGTCACTTTCTGCAAGGTTGACTTCCACAGGCTGCGCCCCGTGGCGTGGCATCTGCACATCACCATAGCCAACGTGGTGCTCATAGCAGTGCTGATGGCTGTCATGCTCATCGGCGGCCCTGGCAGCATGTCACCGTCTGCAAAGGTGCTACTTGAAGCAACATTCATGTGCGTGGCAGCCCCCACAGCGACAGCCGCCGCTGTGGTGACTCAGAAGCTGGGAGGCGACCTGGAGCAGATGACGGCCTTCACCTTCATCTCCAACTTTCTCACGGCACTGCTCGTACCTGTTTGCTTTCCGCTCATCGAGGCCGATGCTGGCATCTCATTCCTGACCATGTCGAGCAAGATTCTTTATCAGGTGTCGGCACTGCTCGTGGGCCCCATGCTACTGGCCTACCTGGTGAAGCACTATGCCCACAGGCTGCACCGGCTCATCACTGGCGTGCGCGACCTGTCGTTCTACCTATGGTCATGCTCGCTGATGATAGTCACGGGCACTACAGTGAAGAACATTGTCCATGCCCGTGCATCGGTGGCACTACTTATGGCCATAGCCTTCACCGCACTGCTTACGTGTGGAGTACAGTTTGCCATAGGGCGGAAGCTGGGACGGCGTTCCTGTCATGCCCAAGAAGCAGGTCAGGCCTTGGGGCAGAAGAACACCGCCTTTGCCATCTGGATGAGCATAACATTTCTCAACCCGCTCTCCAGCGTAGGACCGGGATGCTACATACTGTGGCAAAACGCCGTCAACTCCATCGAGATATGGCAGCACGAAAGGAATCACTCAAAGGCCGAATTAAATTAATCTAATTGGTTTCCAAAGATAATGCCAACTTGTTTTATCTATCATTTTTCATCTTTTTCTATAATCTGAACTATGGTACTACTCGTGCTACTGGACACTGAAAATCAACACGTTACCAGTGGTGCAATGGTGCTACTCATGCTACTGATGGAGCTACTGATGGAGCTACACGTTCTACTGATCAAAGCTACTCGCACACACTACCAAGTAAAACAAGTTGTTTTACTGAAAAAGGCGTGCCCTTTTCTGAAAAAGGCGTGCCTTTTTTGCAAAAAGGGATGCCTCTTTCTGCAAAAAGGGATGCCTCTTTCTGCAAAACTCGTTCACTTTTTCGTTGCTGACCCAGGTCTGCAACAACTTTCACCTACCCTATTGTCCAGAGAAGCCTTTCCCGTCTGCAAAAGGCCTGCATCTGTGGTAGCTCCAACAGTAGCACCAGTAGTAGTATGTTGCATCGGTATAAATACCTGATAATCAGCGGGCAGTAGCACG
>CAMYZK010000094.1 GCA_947303825.1 uncultured Prevotella sp.
TGTCGTCGCCAAGGAGCATTTCATGTCCGTTGTCCATGTCAATCACTCCCACCAGGCCGTCACGATGCTGTCCGAAGTAAGACAGAAACGATGAGTCCTGCCTCATGGGGGCATAGCTGTTTGCTGGGTAGTTTGCGGGAGCCTCGTTGTTGCCAAAAAGCAACACTACCCCGTGTCCAACCAGCTCTTTTAGTCTCGCGCGTCTCCGCACATAGGTTTCTTTGTCAAACATAACTATCGTAATTATAACTATCGTAATTTTTCGGCAAAGATACAATAAAAAAACGAGATGCGGAGAGAAAATGCAAAAAAAATGCAAATGGCTCAGTATAATTTAGGCAGACTGTAATTAAAAAAACAATTGAAAAGTTTTCAGATTATACTTAAAAGTATTATCTTTGCAAATCAATAATCATTCTTTCATTCATCTTTAACAAATAGATATACATGAAAATAACTGTAAACGACATCTGCGTGACTCTGTTTGAAGGGGCATGCGTGAGAAATGCCATTATGAGGGCATCTTTGGCCGAAAAGAAAAGCTTTATGACAGCAGGAGATGTCATAGTGCGCGACAGCTACGGCCATGAGTTAGACCTTGACGCTCCGTTACACGACGGGCAGCATATTACTTGCGAACCTTGTGAAACACCATCAATCGAAGACGAGTTATGAAAAACAAGAAACTACTGCTAAGTCTTCTCCTGTCGGTATTCTTGCTATGTACAGGCCAGGCACAGACACTGCGTAAAGAAGTGCATATCCTCTCGGTCAACGATATGCATGCCTCTTTGCAAAACATGCCAAAGTTAGCTGATATTGCAGACAGTTTGAGATCACTTTATCCTGGGTTGCTGGTTTTTTCGGCAGGTGACAACCGTACCGGTGACCCTCTTAACGATATGTACATCCCTGCTGCCTATCCCATGGTGGCATTGATGAATCAGATAGGATTTAACGCTACAACACTGGGCAACCATGAGTTTGACTCAAAGCCTGATGGAATGGCAAAGCTTATCAGCCTGTCGAATTTTCCCTATCTCTGTGCAAACGTACACCCTGACGAGTCTTTAGGCATACACCTTAATCCCTGTAAGATGTTTGATGTGGAAGGCATTAAAGTTGGAGTGGTGGGTGCTGTGCAGATTGGCACTCACGGTATGCCCGACACCCATCCTGACAATGTGAAAGGTTTTGTATTTGAACCTGTCAATGAGACCGTAGCTCGCTATGACTGGCTAAGGAAACAGTGCGACGTGGTGATTCTTCTCTCGCACAACGGATATGAAGATGATGTCAAGACAGCGCAACAGATGTCTTGGCTGGACTTGATTATCGGTGGGCATTCACATACCCAACTTGATGGGGGAGAACTTCATAATGGCGTGTTGATTACTCAGAATGTCAACAAGTTGAAGAAGGTGACACACATACAGCTGATGCTGCAGAGAGAGCGTGACTCTGCTCCATGGAAGATCATCGACAAGCGTGCAGAGAACATCGATGTGCGTAAACATAAGGGGAAGAACAATGTGGTGGCCGACATGGTGAGGTTCCTTAGCAACAACCCTGAGTTCCAGCGAGTGTTGGCACAAGTGGTAAGTCCGTTGGATACCTACGAGGAGCTTGGGTCTATGATGTGCGATGCCTTTGCCAGTGAGACAGGAGCCGATGTGGCTATTGAGAATTATGGAGGGGTTAGGTACGGTGAGAAGGCTGTCGGTCCTTTTACTGTTGCCGACGTGTTGAGTCTAGACCCCTTTGGCAACGATGCCGTAATGATGGAGATAACAGGCGACGAACTGAGACGGATGTTGATAAGCTGTTGTGACAATGACGGTCACAATTTCCCATACGTCAGCGGAATACTATGCGATGTTGAACGTGACACTAAAGACTCCACCAAGATAAAGAAGTTGGTGCTGAAAACTCCTGATGGAAAGAAACTTAACCTAAAGAAGAAACTGAAGGTTGTGACCAACAGCTATGTGGCCTCTATTGCCGACTCGCCAAGGGCTGACCAGGGACAGAGTATCAATCGCAAGACTGCCTAATTGATATTCGAGTTCCTGACGAAAAAGAGGGAAATAGACTATAAGGGAACAAAGCGTATAAACGAAACAAAGTAACCAATGCAAATAACAGACAAGTACTTTCCAGACCTTAGTGACAAGCAAAAGGCTCAGATAGATGCCTTGGATGGTTTGTATAAAGAGTGGAATGCAAAGATTAATGTCATTTCCCGCAAAGATATTGACAATCTTTATGAGCACCATGTGCTTCACTCTCTTGCCATTGCCCGCCTGCTGAGGTTCAAGCCTGGCACAAGGATTCTTGACCTTGGTACTGGCGGAGGCTTTCCCGGTGTGCCTCTGGCCATCTTGTTTCCAGAATGCTGCTTCACCCTTATCGATGGTACTAGAAAAAAAATATTGGTGGCAAGGGAGGTTGTCAATGCCATTGGTCTGGAGAATTGCAAGCCCATACACCGCCGTGGCGAAGACGAACACGACAAGTATGACTTTGTGGTGAGCAGGGCTGTTATGCCATTGCCCGATTTGGTAAAGCTGGTAAGCAAGAACATCAGCAAGAATCAAAAGAATGCCATGCCTAATGGCATCGTCTGTCTAAAGGGCGGCGATGTACATGGTGAGACACTTCCATTCAAGAAAATAGTGCAGGTTAGTCCGTTGAGCAGTTGGTTTGACGAAGAATGGTTTAAGGAAAAATATTGTATATACCTACCTGTATGATAGAGATAAAGACATTTCAGTGTAATCCCTTGCAGGAGAATTGCTTTATAGTGAGCGACGAGGCAAAAGAGGCTGTGGCAATTGATTGTGGCGCCTTCTTCCCCGAGGAGCGCAAGGCTGTTGCCAGATATATAAAAGACAACGGACTGAATCTTTGCCATGTGCTGTGCACTCATGCTCATTTCGACCACATCTTCGGCCTTGATACCCTCTACGAAGAATTTGGAATCTCTCCAAAGCTTCACGCTGCCGACATCTTTCTCTATGATAAGATGAGCGAGCAGCTGCAGGCATTCATGGGTGTTCCTTTCGACCGTCAGCTTCCTCCACTTGGCGATAGTATGGCAGATGGAGACACTATTAACTTTGGCTCTCACCTGATAAAGGTGATACACACTTCAGGACATTCGCCTGGCAGTGTGGTTCTATATATGGAAGAAGAGAAAATCCTCTTTTCCGGAGATACCATTTTCCGTCTAGGCGTGGGACGAACCGACTTGGAGGGTGGGTCGTGGCAGCAGCTGCTGGAGAGTCTTCAGAGGCTGGCCACTACATTGCCCGACGATGTCAAAGTGTATGCAGGGCATGGCCCTAGCACCACTATGAGCCTTGAGAAAAAGCTTAATCCTTATTTTAGGTATTGAGGAGAAAGAACTCCTGAAACGTTTTTATACATTTTATTTATGACAGGCGAATATATTCTGAGCATAGTAGTGTCGGCTCTCTTTGGAGGAGCAATAGGTCTGGAGCGTGAATACCGCTCGAAGGAAGCCGGATTCCGCACCCATTTTCTTGTGGGACTTGGCAGTGGCTTGTTTATGGTTCTTTCCCTACACGGTTTCGACGACTTTGTGGGCATACAGGGCATACAGCGCGACCCTAGCCGTATAGCAGCGCAAGTGGTGAGCGGTATAGGCTTCATAGGCGCTGGAACAATTATCTTCCAGAAGAATGTGGTGAAGGGTCTTACCACTGCCGCAGGCTTGTGGGTAACGTCGGCCATTGGAATGACTGCCGGTGCGGGTATGTATTTGTTGGCGGCAGTAGCCACAGCGCTGGTGCTTCTCTGCCTTGAAGGGTCAAATCTCATACACCACAAAGTGTTTCACGAGAACTATGAAGGTGGAGCACCGGAGGAAAATGAAGGTCAGAAGAATACGAAGCGCAGCGAGGCATAAAGCTGCATAAATAGTACGTAGAGCAACAGCAATGGTGCTGCCTTGGCAATCCCTGCCATGACCGACTGGCAAACATCAGAGAAAGACAGGTATCTTCGTGACAGCATTCCGTATGCAGCCGACAAGATAAGCAGTCCGAACGCCACTATGGGTATTAGTGCCCTGCTGAACGGTGAGGGCCATATTGCACCTGTAGAAGACAGCAGTACTGCCTGTGGTGCAACGGTAAGTAATAGTATGACGCCAACAATAAGCAGAAAAAGGGCCAAGATGAAGATGAGTGGCTGGCGGCTGTGACGGCTCAGCGGATGTCCTATCATGTCGGTTATGCCGCTATGACTGGCACACCCCCAAGCCATAGCCAGCAACAACAGCCAAATAAGCATTGGGTTGAGAAGTTGGTTTACGAAGTCGCCGAAGAGGAAACGTAAACCTTCCGACGACAGAAGCGAATGCACATCCTCTCCTATTTTTACAGACAGCAGCCATGATAGTGGTATCAGTATTGCTGTTGCCACTATCAGAGCTGTTGCCGTGTATGTCACAAACCTATTCATCGTCGGGTTCCAGATTGTCAATGTCTAGAATGTGCAGTTCCAGTGCCCTTACCACCAGTCTCGTGGCGTTGACACTGCGTGCGTCGGGCAGAAGCTTTTGTATCAGTTCGTTTTGTCTCTTCTCTAGACTCTTCACTCCGAAAGGCATGCCTCGAAGCTGGGTAATCTGGTCTTTTGTGTAGCCTAGTGCGAGATGCCGCAGGAAGCGCTCGTCATATTCGTCAATCTCGTAATTTACAAGAGCCTCCTGCTTAGCCAGTTGAGAACCGACACTATGCTTGTAACGGTCAATAATCTTCTTGAGTATGGGTTCATTGAACACCAGCTGCTTTCCCGACATCACAGCTTGCACGTCACCGCGTGTTAGCAGTTCACCTGTTTTCAGTATAATACCATCGGCACCGGCATCAAGCACGTCAACCCACAGTTTCTCGTTGAGAATCTCACCGGTAAAGATAAGCACTTTTACACTGGGGTGCAACTCCTTTGTCTGTCTGCATATTTCTACCCCCACTGTGGTAGAGCCGCCCAGTCCCAGGTCAAGCAGCACCAGGTCGGGCAGTTGTTGCTTCATCAGCCGCCAGTAGGCCGACTCGTTGTCGGCTGTGCCAATTACTTGAGCTTCGGGTATGTCGTTACGTATAATACCTTGTGTGCCCTTCAGTTCCAGAGGCACGTCTTCAACAATGATAACCTTGAATTGTTCCATATTGTCAGTTTATGAATTACGAATTACGAATTAAGCATTATGAATTACGCGTTTCCCCGCTCTTGGCAGGGTTATTATAATGTATGCAGAGCCGTCTTCGTTCACTTCTGCCTTTATAGCACACGCTCTTCTGTTTGTTGCCTCTCCATGGTCTCTGACTATCTGTCGGCATAGCAGGTAAGGTATGTTGTCGCTGCTGGCAGGAGTGAACAGCAGTGCTGCCTGCTCCTCCGTTATCTTCATGCCTTTCATGGCAATGTAGACATTTACATACTTGTCGTCTTTCGACGAACACTTGGCATTTAATGCCTTTTCTCCAGTCTGTTTTCTCAGGATGTCAAAGAGGTATGTTAGCAGCACTATATCACCTGTTACACAACGGCTGTCGACAGACGTTGTGCTGTCCTCCAGGCTTATTATTTCTGCAAGGTCAATAGCCTTCAAGTGCAGGCGCATGTGTTCTGTCTGTCGAATAGCCTGCTGGCTCAGTATGCCATATATCTCCCTGTAGTAAGCCACCACCTCACTCACGGCGGCAGTGTCTCCTGCATCGATGAGGTGTCGAATACGGCTAGGGTAGTACATCGTCTCGTGCTTGAGTGTAGACAGGCAGTTGTCAAGTACGGAGTTGCTGATGTGCAGTGCTGCCTCTTCCATTTGTATGCGTGCCAGGTTGTCGCGCATCAGCTCCAGTTTCTCCTGATGTTCTTGCTGTCTGCGGGCTGCGCGTCCTAGCGATGCTATTACCTGCCAGATAACAGCCAAGAGAAT
Organism: uncultured Prevotella sp.; assembly: GCA_947303825.1. Lineage (GTDB taxonomy): Bacteria > Bacteroidota > Bacteroidia > Bacteroidales > Bacteroidaceae > Prevotella. The sequence continues at coordinate 5,969 of CAMYZK010000094.1, forward strand.
AGACACAAGGAGTATGACAAGCAAGATGATGGCTACCTGCTTGTTGTCGCGCGACTGTTGCATCTTCCTACAGTAGTCGTCTAGGGTAGTGTCTGCCGACATCTCTTTCAGCAGCTGGGTATATATCTTGTTGTTATACTGATAGAGGGGCCAGTCGTGTAGGGCTAGTGCAGCCACCGCGAGCTCGTCTCTCAGGTTGAGCAGTATAACATACTCCATTGGCACGTTCTTTCTGAACCATAGTACATCTGCCGGTACTGCGGCACTGTCGTCCCACAGTTTCAGTGTGTCGGTGTCACCGGGGTTGAGCTGTGTGTAATAAAGATTAAGATGATGTCTGCAAGAGTCGGCCAGGTCTAGCGCATAATCAAAGTCACAGTTGATGTTGGCAAAACGCACAGAGTCGGCCAGTGCACTTGCATGTGATAGGCTTGCAATTGTTTCCAAAGGTGGTGGGGAAGCAGGGAATGCGTTTAAAAAAGAACTGAAGAGAAGGCATAGCGTCATGGCTGCACGCACTATTCCCTTGGGCAAGCGGAAGAAGAACCTGCTGCCTTTTCCCTCTTTGCTGTCAACAGACAACAGGCATACAGAGAATATCTTGGACACTTTTCTGTATTTCTCTATAATACCTTTGCAGTTCAACAGTCCGAATCCATGCGATTCCTCATTGTTTTGGATGTTGCTGGAGTTGTTTCTCAGTGTGTTTTCCTGATTGTCTGAGGTTTTCACACTAAACAGGTTTGCCACCTGTTCCTCTGTCATGCCGATGCCAGTGTCGGCAATCGAGATTTCCACATAATCTGTCTCTTCCGTGGCATAGATGCTTACCGTGCCTCCCTCTGGCGTGAATTTCCGGGCATTGTCGGCCAGCGTGTTGAGCATAAACAGCGTTAGCACACGGTCTGCTTTAACCCGGCAGTTGGTAGGAGTTATGTCGAGATTCAGTTTCTTAAGTGCGAAACTGCGTTTTCCTTTAGCCAAGATGTTGAAAAGTTCCTGCAAGAGGAATGTCTCTATATGCAGGCTCAATTGTCCCTGCCTGAGTTGTATCCAGTGGGTAAGAACGCTGTTCTGGTGGTTTATATTGTCGGTCAGCTCACTGATGTACTCCATTCTCTCCTGCATAATGGGGTTGGTAACATCGTCGTCGAGAAGGCTGGCCTCGTGTATGATGCGGTCTACAAGTGGCGTTATTCCAACAACAAGCGATATTTTCGCCCGCTGTTCCAGTGCCAACCGTTCTCCTTTCTCCACCTTCAGCCTGGCCATGGCCTGTTGCTCGTTCAAGCTGTCGGTTTCTTGCTGCAATGCCGAGTCAAAGCTGTCAAGCCTTGCTTTTCGCTTATATCTCCAGAAGAAGAGAGCCAATATGATGACAAACAGCGAAATTGCCGCAATAACGGCCCAAATCAGCACGTTTAGTTGCGAGGTGGCATTTTCAAGCTGTCCAGCGCGTGCTTCCAGCGAGCGGTCTTGCCTTGTGCGCTCTTGCAGGTCTAGGTAATTACGGCGGTTTTCTTTTACTTTATCCCATCCGTTCACTGCGGCGTATGCCACACTAAGCTGTTCACGGATGCTTGCCACCAGGTCGGGGGCTTTGTTTATAATGGAGTCAGACAGTGCCAGTTCCAGTTGTGTAAGTGCTGCCTCATAGTCGTTCATGGCCCAGTAGCACGATGCCAGCGTGCGGTGAGCTCCCGCTATCTGATATACGTCGCCATAATCCATAAACAAGTCCAGGGAGTTGCTTGCCAGGTATAAGGCTAGCGAGTCTTCGACAATGTAGTCGGGACACAGGAACTTGAACGATGGCAGGTTCTTGGCCACCAGCATCTCGCGTGCATCTTTGTTTATCAGGTGCTCGGCTATTGCTTCCAGCGAGTTGGCTGTGAAGTATGTCATGCCAGTCCGTTCAGACAGCATGAAACAGTGCATCAGGTAGTCAAACTCCTGTTGTCTTATCTCGTCGAGCGAACCATTTGATATAATGCCCCCTGCTCCTGTATTGTAAAGATAATTAAGCAGTTGTGCCGTGTCTCGTTCAAGTTGTAGTGGAATGCCATCCAATGCTTCTGCCGACTGTTTTTCCAGTCCCACATAATAGTAATATGTAGATGTGACTATGGCGAGCTCGCTCTCAGCATACAGCAGTCTCTTCTGTTGTTGGCTGTTGAGCGACTGCCTTTCCTCGTCTATTCGGTGCAGGGCACGCAAGGCCTGTTCTCTGAAGTCATAGAACTCCCTGTTGCGCGAAGTGCGTTGGCACAGCCTCATCTGTTGTATATAGGCCACCAACAGCTCCAGCTGGTTGTCGGTCTTGTCTGGAATTTGTCTCAACAAGTCCGACGCCTCTTCATAGCGCATCTGTGCCAGCCTCACAAATGCAATGTTATTCAATGCCTCTGCTTCGCCGTCGCCATAGTTGGTAGAAGCAGCCAGCGCCTGACGGGCAAAATATTCGGTGGAGTCGAGGCTGCGGTAATGATAGGCGTATGATAATGAATTCAGCTTGTCCGCCGTCTGCCTATCTGCTGGCGAACAAGCTGAAAAAAGTAATAAAGCTGCTGTTATTTTACCCGCGAGCCTTAGCCACATATCCAAGTGCCTCCTTGCACTTGTCGGTGACATACTGCCAGTC
>CAMYZK010000095.1 GCA_947303825.1 uncultured Prevotella sp.
GCAGGCTGGCGATGGAGACCTGGGACTGCTAAGGATGGATGCCGACACACTCTCTCCGGGATGGATTGTAGGACCTGAGAAGGAAATGTTGAAGCAAGAACTGGCAGCATGGTACAAACCTACCATGACGACTGAAGCCAGACAGGAGGAGAAACAGATGCTTGCTAGTCCAAGAGTGAAGAGGCGTGTCTTTGCACCAATGCTCGGTCCGGGGGTGATTTCCCATTACGACAATATGTTCAAGCACTACAGCCGCAGTCTGGGATGGGACTGGAGGCTAATTGCCGCACAATGCTATCAGGAGTCTACATTCGACCCCAATGCTGTGTCGTGGGCAGGGGCTGTGGGGCTGATGCAGATCATGCCCACCACTGCCGACCATCTGGGACTGGCTAGGGGCGACATGACTAACCCGGAGAAAAACATTGCTGCGGCTACCAAACTGCTTGCTGAGCTGGAGCGCGACTTCAGCTATATACATAATCGCATAGAACGCCAAAACATGGTGCTCGCTTCCTACAACGGAGGCATAGGCCACGTGAGAGATGCTATGAGGCTCGCTGAACGCGACAGGAAAAACCCGCAGCGATGGGCCGATGTCAAGACATACATACTAAAGCTCAGTCAACCTCAGTACTACCAGGACTCGCTGGTGCGTCATGGCTATATGCGAGGGACAGAAACAGCGGAATATGTAGACAGGATACGTTCCAGGTACGATCAATATACATTAAAGACAAAACGATGAGCGAAATAATTCTGACGGCAGATGCCGGAAGCACGAAGACAGAGTGGATGCAGGGCGGCACTATTGTCAGGACACAGGGCATAAACCCCATTCACCAGACCGACGAAGCAATCTGCCATGTACTTACCGACGAGCTTTGTCCGCAGATAGATGCCGATTCTGTCACGGAGATTCATTTCTACGGTAGCGGAGTGAGACCAGAGCAGGAAACACGCATCGAACGTCTGCTCCACAATGTTTTTCCTGCGGCCCATACCATAGAAGCCAAAAGCGACATGCTGGGAGCAGCAAGGGCATTGTGTGCTGACAGAGAAGGAATAGCATGCATACTGGGTACCGGCTCCAACTCATGCCTCTACGACGGCCGACAGATAGTGCAGTCAACACCCTCCTTGGGCTACATTCTTGGCGACGAGGGCAGCGGGGCGCGCCTGGGCATAAGCTTTCTGCACGAGCTGTACAAGGGAAGGCTGTATCAGGGTGCCGTAGAAGAGTTTGAAGATGCCTTCCGCATTACCTTGCCCGATATTTTTGCACGAGTATATACCCAGCCTATGGCAAACAGGTGGCTGGCTTCGCTGTCAGCATATATTAACGGCCATCTTGGTTATGACAGTGTGCGGCAGCTTGTCTTAGACAATATGTGCCAGTTTATTGCCTGTAACATTCTGCCATTCAATAGACCTGACCTACCAATATCTGCCGTAGGCAGCATAGCATTCTATTACCACGACTTTCTGGCAGAGGCTGCACAGATGCATGGCTACAGTGTTGGCACTGTCCTGCAGTCGCCGCTAGAGGCATTCAAATAATCTCTCTTAGCCTTTGCCACCGTAGTCATTCTTTCTTCGCCTTTTTCTTTCTGTAGTGTCTGAAGACCAGTATGCCTACGGCGAGTGCTACGATGACAAGTATTCCTATCACAATGTAGTGGTTGTATTTCTCGATGGTGGCCGAGAGCTGGTCCTTAGGCACCACCGATGCCAGATACCATCCCAGTGCTGCCAGGATGGTGTGCCACACGCCTGCTCCAATGGTGGTGTAGAGCAGGAACTTCCAGTAGTTCATGCGTGCAAGGCCTGCCGGTATGCTTATGAGGTGGCGTATACCGGGAATGAGTCTTCCTGTAAGAGTGGCTGCAATGCCGTGATTGTCGAAGTATTTCTCACTCTTCTCTACCTTCTCTTGATTGAGCAGGCATAACTTGCCCCACTTGCTGTTGGCAAACTTATAGATGACAGGCCTGCCTACGTAGAGTGCAACGACATAGTTTATGGATGCTCCTATTGCTGCGCCTATGGTGGCGAAGACCACGATGAGTATGACGTTCAACTCGCCTGAGGCGGCATTGAAGGCTGCCGGAGCTACGACAAGTTCTGAGGGTACGGGTATCACGGTGCTTTCGAGCAGCATCAGCAGCAGTATGGTGCCGTAGTTAAGCTGCCCTAGGAGGGTGTCGATGAAGCTCATTGTTTCATTCTTTCTTTTATGTAGTTATAATAGTCTTTCGGCTCAATACCTTCGGGGAAGATATGCGCTAGAGCTGTCTGGCATTCTTGCTGGTTCACTACGCATGCTATCTTCAGATAGTGCAAGAACTCGTCGTAATGCTTTAGGTCGTAGCAGCACAGAGCCATATATGCATATCCGTCTCCGCAGTCGTCGGATATCATTCTGAAATAGTAGCGGAAGAGCTTGTAGGCCTCTTCCACATAGTGGTTGTCGTAGATGGAAACGATGATGCGCAGCAGGGTAGGGGATGGCGTGTCGCTATGTGCCATGGCATCGTGGAAGTGTCTTTTGGCTGAAGCTATATCGCCAGCATCGAGCATAATATGTCCTCTCACCACAAGTGTCTGCACCTTGTCTGCCCCGTTTTCATCGGCTTGGTCAAGCATTTTCATTGCCATGGCTGTGTTGTCGTCCTCGCTGTAGGCAAATGCTAGCTCCTGGCAAATGTCGGCCAGGGAAGAGGGCTGCGTGTCATCATTATACGCCTCTGCCACACTCCTTGCCTCTTCCAGTATAGCAATGGCCTCTTTTGTGCGCCCCAGGTTGACAAGGCAAGTGCCTTGGCACATAAGGGCCAACTCGTCGTCGGGGATGTGCGATGAATAGCGTTGAAAAAACTTCAGGGCTTCCTCAAAGTTGTTGAGACGGTACAGTGCATTGGCCTTTGACAGTAGACCCTCGGGGTCTTCCGGGTCAATGGCTATGGCATACTCGCTGCTCTCCACAGAGCTGCTGTAGTCCTCGTTCATGTATTGCGTGGAGGCCAGAGCGTTCCAATAATATTTGGAGTAGGGGTCGGCATCTACCAACTCGTTCCACAGCCGTTCGCTGTCCTTGTACTTGCCTAGGCCGAAGAGTGTGCGGGCCATGAGTTCCTTGAACTCAGGCGATTTTTCGGGTTTTGCCCTTGCCATCCACATCATGGCCTGCTCGGGATAGTTGTAGTCGGCAAATATGTTTGCTACGTCTACAATATAGTCCTGATATTCTTCCTGCGGTACTTTCTCCAGTTCATTGCACAGGTACTTGTCGGCCTCGTCAACCTTTTCCTCTGCCAGCAGTATCTCGGCATAGTCGTAGACATAGTCGGGGTCGTTGGTATCTGTTATCTGGTCTAGATAATCCCTTGCCAGGCTGGGGTCACCGTTCCAAAGAGCCTCATGTATCTTGTAGGTAAGTGGTGCTACGGCTCCGGGCGACAGACTCAGTGCCAAGTTGATGGCTTCCTCGGCCTCGTCATAGCGTTCCTTGAAGTGGTAATAGTCGGCAATTTCCGACAATTCATCAACATCCATGAATACAGGCTGCCCTGTATTCACGGATGTCTCATATTCTTCCAGCAGCTCGCGAAATTCTTCGCTGTCAAAGTATTCGTTGTCTGTATCTTTCACTACGGAGTATCACTTGTTCTTTGTGTCCTTCATCTCCACTGTACGGTTGAACACTGGCTTTTCGGGTGTAGAGTCGATGTCTACGTTGAAGTAGGCTATGCGCTGGAACTGCAGGTAGGTGAGAGGTTTCATGGTGGCAGCAAAGGGCTCTATGTAGCAGTTGGTAAGCACTTCAAGGCTGTCGGTGCTTAGCATGCTGTTGCGTGCATCGGTGTAGCTCATTCCCTCTTCTTCCTGCAGGCGCTCCAGCTCGTCACGCGGGTTCTCTACCTTCCATAGCCGGTTGTAGAGGCGCACCTCGGCTTTCACTGCATTGTGGCACGACACCCAGTGCAGTGTCTTTCCCTTTATCTTGCGGTCGGCTCCGGGCATGCCACTGCGTGTCTCTGGGTCGTAGGTACAGTAGATGGTTGTCACCTTTCCGTCGTTGTCCTTGTCGCATGGGTGCTCTTCGTTACACTTTATGATGTAGGCATTCTTCAGACGTACCTCTTTCCCTGGGGCAAGGCGCATAAACTTCTTGTCGGCCTCCTCCATGAAATCTTCACGCTCTATCCATAGCTCGCGGCTAAACTCTATCTCATGTGTTCCATCTGCATCGTTCTGCGGGTTATTAATGGCAGTCAGCTCCTCTGTCTGTCCTTCGGGATAGTTGGTGATGACAACCTTAACTGGGTCGAGGACGGCGCTGACACGAATGGCACGCTCGTTAAGGTCGTTGCGCACACAGCTCTCCAGCAGACTCATGTCGTTGAGGGCGTCAATCTTGGTATATCCTATCTTGTCAATAAACAGCTTGATGCCTTCGGGTGAATATCCTCTACGGCGCAGTCCTGAGACTGTTGGCATACGCGGGTCATCCCATCCTGAAACGATACCGTCGCTTAACAGTGCCTTAAGGTTACGCTTAGAAAGGAGTATGTAGTTGAGGTTGAGTTTATTGAATAACTCAGTAGCTTTTCGTTGCCAGTGGCTTCTGCCCATTCGCGCATCCATTTTACGAAGATGTCGTATAGGGGGCGGTGTTCTACAAATTCCAGAGTGCACCATGAGTGGGTGACTCCTTCAAGATAGTCGCTCTGGCCATGCGTGAAGTCGTACATGGGGTAGGCGTTCCACTTGTTGCCAGTACGTAAGTGGGGTATGTTCAGTACACGGTAGATGAGGGGATCTCTGAAGAGCATGTTGGGATGTGCCATGTCGAGCTTGGCACGAAGCACCATAGTGCCGGGCTGACACTCGCCGCTGTTCATGAAGTTGAAAAGTCGCAGGTTCTCTTCCACTGGACGGTCGCGATATGGAGAGTTGGTTCCGGAGCTTGTTGTGGTGCCTTTTTGCTTGGCTATTACTTCAGAACTCTGCTCATCAACGTAGGCGCGTCCCTTTTGGATGAGCCATACGGCAAAGTCCCACAGCTCCTGGAAGTAGTCGCTGGCATAGTAGACGTTGTGCCACTCATAGCCCAGCCATTTTATGTCGTTCTCTATACTTTCTATGTATTCGGTATCCTCTTTCTGTGGGTTTGTATCGTCAAAGCGCAGGTTGCATTCGCCGCCATATTTCTTTGCCAGTCCGAAATCGATGGCTATGGCCTTGGCATGACCAATGTGCAGATAACCGTTCGGCTCTGGTGGAAATCGTGTCTGCAGACGTCCTCCGTTAGTCCCTGCTGCCAGGTCGTCAATAACTTTCTGCTCTATGAAGCTAACAGACTTCTTCTCCTCTTTCTCAGTATTTGTATTTTCTGCCATGTTATAATGTTTTATTTGTTTCGAACTGCAAAGGTACAAAATTTCGGTTAAGTGAGAGCAGAAAAAGCATATTTTTCTACCGAATGTAAGAAATTTATCCAAATAAGCGAGCGAAGAACAAAAGAAATAGTCTTTTTTTTCTTCCTAAGGCCTTCATTTAATTTGTGAAATTCGTGGTTGTTATAAAACCTGCGAAAGTTATATTTATGATAATAGAATCGGAAAAAAATGCCTTTTTTTTTTGTTCTTTTCGCATTTATGTATATCTTTGCACCTAGTTATGAAAAAAATTTTAATGCCTTTTGTTGCTGCTCTTGCACTAAGTGCTACGGCAGCCGATGACAAAGATCCAGTGGGAGGCCTTTATTACAGGCTTTTTGCTCCCCTTACGTTTTATCATTCAGTGGCTGGCGACCAGCTGTCAATAGCCTCGTCTGACCCTGATGAGGTGAATGCTGCCATAAATCAGGCCTTGATGCATGTCTATCTGAAACGACCAGACTTGGTGGAGGTAACGGAGACTGAGCAGAAAGAGGCTGGAGAACTGCGCCAGGACATTATTGCCAAACCCATTGTTCAGGAAGTGACTATGGTAGACCAAGCCGACCCACTGCCAGATGTTCCAGAGGCCGCCCCCGTGGAGGTGGTTGTCGAGAAACCAAAGTTTTGGACACGCAAGGGCGACGGATACTTGCAGTTCATGCAGAATTACGTTAGCGGCAACTGGTACAAGGGAGGTGAGAGCAATTATTCTGCTGTGGGAAGCCTTACCCTTGAGGCTAACTACGACAATAAGTCCAAGTGGAAATGGGAAAACAAGTTGGAGATGAAGTTGGGCTTCCAGACTTCACGTACTGACAGCGTGCATAGGTTTAAAGCCAATGAGGACTTGTTCCGCTATACTGGTAAGGTGGGTCTACAGGCTGCCAACAAGTGGTATTATACGCTGCAGGCCTTAGCTTACACGCAGTTCTCACGAGGATTCAAGGCTAACGACATACGCACGTTCTCCGATTTTATGTCTCCATTGAACATCAGTTTTGGTCTTGGTATGGACTACAAGGTGCAGTGGCTCGACAAAAAACTCACTGGCACCATCAACATCTCGCCATTTGCAGTTAACTATCGATATGTAGACCGCAGCCTGTTCCGCAACAAGAACGACAAGAATAATACGGTTTTCGACTGGTTCCCATCACGCTACGGCATTGATGACCAGAAACATCATCTTACTGACTTCGGTTCTCAGCTTACTGCTGCACTGGAATGGAAAATGAACGATGTCCTTACATGGAAGACAAGATTCTATGGATTTACAAGCTATCACAGGGCTGAGTTGGAATGGGAAAACACTTTCTCGCTAAGAGTATCTAAGTATATCTCGGCAAACCTTTTCCTCTTCCCGCGCTTTGATGACTCAAACAAATGGGATGATGATTTGGGATACTGGCAGTTCAAAGAGTATTCTTCACTGGGATTTTCATATAATTTCTAAATTTTTCGAAAAAAGTTAACGAAATATTTGGCAGAATAAAAATAATGTCGTAACTTTGCACCCGCAAAACAAAAAGGATGGCTCCCTAGCTCAACTGAATAGAGCATCTGACTACGGATCAGAAGGTTGTGGGTTTGAATCCCGCGGGAGTCACTGTGACGAAGGGTAGTACTCGGAAATGAGACTACCTATCTTCCGTTTACGATGCCTGAGACAAGATGGGTTGCCGAAATAAAAGGTAGCAAGCGACCAGAGGTCGAGCGCAACAGCGACCAGTCCACTGAACGATTGGTACTCACCATCGTCTTCTGCATGATAAATCTGCCGTCGTAGTCTGTTGCTCTTAAACTTTCACTTTTTCTTCTTTCCTAACATCTTCTATTCTTCACTAGCTAGACGTCTCTCCGCCTTTTTTACATCTTCAGCAGCTGCATAATGTGCATTGGAAAGTTCGAATTTGTGTTGGTTTTATACACTTTTTCTAACTTTCGAGTGCAAAAATAGGTGTTTTATTTGAAATTACCAAATAAAGCTCAGAAATAGTGCAATTTACCCGAAGTCCCAGGCTTCGACGTAGTGGTCGAAACGGATGCCGTCGGTGCTGCCGTATTTGGCGATGATCATCATGACGTCGTCCTGCTGCTTTGGCGTGAGCAGCATATCGCCATGATGGTAACGGTAATAGGGGCCACAGCCGGTGCTGAAATAACTCCTGATGCACAGTCGGGCTGCAGTCTTGTCTTTTCGCGGAAGGTTGTCGTAGATATGCGTAAAGCCCCATGCTTTCTGTACAAGGCGCTTCTCTTTGAAATACCTGCACTCACCATCCTTCCAGGCTGTAGGATAGACGGCAGGGCCATGATGACAACTCTCTGGCAATAACAGCCCAGCCTGATAATGCATGCACGAGGCTCTGTTTGCGCATTGGGCGTTGAAGCACAAGGGATATCTTGTGGGTACATCTTGGTAAGTCAATTACTTCTCTTCCATATCTGTGTGACTGTCTTTGCTGCAAAGATACAAATAGACGTGCAAAGAACAAAAGAATAACTGTTTTTCTTTTTCTCTTGATTGAATTGATGTATTCATCCAAAATTGAATTCATCTTCTACAAATACACAGTATCTTACTAACAATAATTGTATTACAAGCTATTTCACGTCTATTATAGTTCTACTTATCATCTATATTACATCTACTATACATCTATTTATCATCTACAAGGATTATCTCATTGGCTATTGGCGACGGAGTAGTGGGGAACCACAGAAATCCTCTCAACCTTTGCCTGCCGCTATGCCTATTTCGATGCCAAGCGGGCGACGCCAACCGTGCTGGGCAAGGCCATGAACAACTTCCGTTTCAGCTTCAAGCACCGTATGGTGAACGGACTCTCGGAATACTGGCTCTGTGAGAAATAATTATTCCCTCTTGAACTTGTCTCCTGTCTGCTTTATGAGCTGACGGGCATAGCGTTCGGGGTATCCTGGGCGTTTTACTGTAGCCCCCAGTCCGTTGGGGGTGCGTAGGAACCGACCGTTGGTGTCCTCGGGCTTGGAGGTCATGTCGTTGTACTTCACAATGAGATAGAAGGCCAGCTGCTGCCAGCGCCCCAGCATCTCGTCAGCTTTCTGTCCTGTGTAGCCTGTGAGGAACTTCACTCTTGCAGCACTCTCCATGGCGAGGGCCTTGTCA
>CAMYZK010000096.1 GCA_947303825.1 uncultured Prevotella sp.
TTCGTCGTTACGGCTGGGGTTCAGACTGCTCACCACCTCGTACTCTCCATTCTGATTGTGCCACACAGCGTCAATGGCACCACCGTCAGTGCCTATCTTTGAAGCGAGGAAAGATATTCTGGTGGGGCGAAAGAAGAACCCCTCCCTCATGTTGATGCTGTATTTCACGGCGTTGTCGTCGTTGGCCGTAGCTTCGTTGTCTATGGTGTGCGAGATTTCTGCAAACCTCACCCCGTTGATGCTTCGGCTCTTGTTGTAGCTCACGTTGCTGCCGAAAGTCTGGCTGGCAGAAGCCACGTAACCAGAAACCTCGCTGCTGATGTTTACCTCAGCGATGTCGTTGCCAAAGGGCCACGCTATGTTGCCCTTCTGCAGCAGCGTCTTGCCCGGCTCAGACCCGTCGTCGGCCATTTCCTTGTACTTGCGTTCTCCCATTTCCACGCCGCCGGCATTCTGGGCAGTGGTGATGTTTTCCACCAGCGAGTTTAGATAGACCTCAAGCATGGTATAGCCCTGGGCGTTGAGCTGGAGGGCATCTGCGGCATCGGTGTTGTCCAGGCCGTGGCTGTCTTCCCACGAGTCGGGAATGCCGTCGCCATCGGTATCGGTGATGGTGCCGCGCTGGTTCAGTGTAGGCCATGCGCTCCAACTGTCGTCGGCATCGGCAGGGCGGTTGTCATCCTGCGAATTGACAAATCCCTTGCTCAGGTCCTTGCCTGTATAGGTGGCAGCACCGTTGCGGGCATCGCTGACCATCAGCTCGTCGAAGCTGTCACGGCTCTTAGAGGCACCGGCGTAGTCGAGCACACGGGCGTAGGCATCGTCGGCAGAGTGTGTCGTTGTACAGACAAAAGGAATAGGCTCGTCAATCTTCATGGTGTCGCGCGTAACGCTGGTAAACGTACCATCGTTGTCGCTGCTTGATATCTGGTTGTAGATGCCGTTAGCCCAGTTGTTGGCAGCCACGTCGCTGTACTTGGAGTTCTTGTTGCCTTCTACGAAGAACTTGCCCCAGATGTGCCAGGCTGGTTTATAGGCCGGGTTGTTGGTAACATATTCGGTGGTGCGTATGCCTATTCCGGCAATGCGCTTTCCTTTATTGCCGGAAGGCGAGCCGGGGCCAGGCTTGTAGTAGTTGTTCACCACGTTGACCTTCATGGCCTCGCCGCCATAGCAGCCGTTTCCTCCGAAATTGTAGATGACATTGTTGCGGTAGTCCATGCGCTCGTCCATCTGGGTGGTGGGACGAGGGCCGAAGCGTGGGGTGCGTGAGGTGTGGTGGGCCACCAGATTGTGGTGGAACGATGCTCCCGAGCCACCCCAGTTGCCTCCATAGCCGTGGTTGCCTTTGGAGTGTCCGGCAGCCACCAGACTCTGTGCCACCAGGCACCACTGCACCGTGGTGTTCTTGTTGCCAAGCACCGAAAGGCACTCGTCAATGCTCCAGCTCACCGAGCACTGGTCCATGGCTCCGAAGCCGTCCCATCCGGCGGCTCCGTCTTGCCGCCCATATTTGTTGCCAAGGCGGAAACGCATGTAGCGCACAATGACGTTGCTGCCCTTGATAGAGCAGGGGTAGTCGGCAATGCAGATGCCGTCGCCGGGAGCCGTTTGTCCGGCCACGGTGGTGTTGCCGGTGATGGCCAGTGCCGACTTCAGGTGAATGGTTCCGCTAACATCGAAGACAATGGTCTTGGCTCCTTTCTGGCCTAGAGCCCAGCGCAGTGAGCCTGTACCCGAGTCGTTGAGGTTGGTGACGTGGTAGACACTGCCACCGCGTCCGCCAGTGACATAACGTCCGTAACCCTCGGCACCTGGGAAGGCTGGGGTTTTCTCTTCTTGTGCCAATGCAGGTGTGCCCAGTGTCAGGGCAAGAGCTGCAAAAGCAATAATCTGTTTTAGCTTCATAATAGTTTGTGTTATTTGATTCAAGTTTCTTAAGTTCTTTCACCGCTTTGCTACGATAGCGTATCCTATCGTTGCCGAGCACTTTACAACCACAGATTGTGCATATTCACTTGTGAGCACTCATTTGATTATTATTTTCTTTCCGTTGACTATATAGAGACCTAGATTATATGTTTTTTTGTTTCCGGCTACTGTTCCGTTGAGACGATATGTTCTCGTGGTGTAGGTGGGTTCTCCAACAGTGACTTCTGTGGGAGAAATACTTGCTTCTTCATTTTCCTCCTCCAAGTATATGCGTATGGTAGGTGAGTTGCCTTGGAAGGTGATGGTGAGGTCTTTGCCGCTAACTACTTCATTTATGGGGATGGTAATGTCGGTGCGGCTACCACTTTCAGCAGAGATAGTATAGGTGCCTGTGGAATACTTCTGACCGTTGAGCTCGGTAATGCTGATGTCATTGCCAGTATAGTTGGAATAGCCGTAGATGCGCACAGCCTTGGCCTTTATTGTTGTCGGCACTCCTATCTTGTACTGCTGGGCGCGTAACTTCAGTGTGCGTTCGTTGCCTGTGCCACCGCTGATACCACCGGTACCGCTCATTGTAACGTCATCGGCAAAGAGCTGTCGGCTTTTCTTTTTGTCAAATCCCTTGAAGGTGAGCTGTGATATTTCATGTTCCCACGGCATGCGGCGCAGGCAAGTTATGGTAGGCTCTTCAACACCTTGTACCTCGCCATCCTCCAAGCAGTGGGCGTTCCACTCTCGGCGTTTCTTGTTGCTCTGGTCCATGAATATCTCTACGTAGCTATAGCCTTTCCATGAGACGTTGCTGCCTTTGTATATGGTGGCACCGTCACTGGCATCGTAGGGATCCAGTCCCCACATGTCTTCTGCAGAATCACTTATTCCATCGCCGTCGCTGTCGGTATATCCTTGCGGTGATGTGTTGAGAATGGGCCATGCACCGTTCTCTACCTGTGATGCACTGAGTTGGCCGTTGGTTACATTGTCGCTTTGCTTGTCTATCATGCCGTAGGTGCCGCCGTTTGTGCCAGAACGCACACTGCCCCAGCGACGGTCTACCTGGTCTACAATCATTTCGTCTATACAGTCACGGTAGAGTGAGGCTCCGGCATACTCTAGAACCATCTGGTAGGCTAGATCTACCGGGTGGGTGGTTACATGGACAAACTCGTGGGGCTGGCGCAGGTGTATGGTGTCACGGGTAACACTTGTCCATGTGCCGTCCTGACCGCTAGCATCAACCTGATTCACTATGCCAACAGTCCAGTTGTCGTTGTTCATGTCGTTGTGTTCAGGGTTGAAGTTGTCGCTCACATAGAAGTGCCCCCATTTGTGCAGGTCGTGTGCAAAGGCAGGATAAGTTGAGATGTACGAATTGGAGCGTATGTTTGGTGCACAGATACGCTTCTGTATGTTTGCTGAACGCTGGCTGGTCATGGGGCCAGGCTTATAGTAGTTGCCCACGAAGTTTACGTCGATTGCCTCGGCACCGTAGCAGCCGTTGCCTCCCCAGTTGTAGAACACGTTGTTGCGCAGGTCACAGTAGTCATTGGTCTCAGGATCAGTATCGCCGCCCAGACGAGGCACGCGACTGTTACACTGTGCGATGAGGTTATGGTGGAACGACACGTTTGTCCCTCCCCAGTTGCCTCCGTAGCCGTGGGCACCCTTAGAGTGACCGGCATCATTTAGGGCCTGCTCTACCATGCACCACTGTATGGTGATGTTGGTGGCAGCACTGATGCTTAGGCATTCGTCAATGCTCCAACTCACGGAGCAGTGGTCCATAATGACGTTATTAGCTCCGTTAAAGCCAAAGCCGTCTCCTTCATGGTGCTGCACCTCCCTCTGTCCGAGTCGGAATCGCAGATAGCGAATTATGGCGTTCTCGCATGAGATCGTGACGGGATAATCGGCTAGGCAGATGCCATCTCCAGGGGCTGTCTGTCCAAGAATGGTGAGGTCGCCACAGTCGAAGCATAGGGCCGACTTAAGGTATATGGTGCCGCAAACAGAAAAAGTGACAATCTTCTTGCCAGGCTGCTTCACAGCCCAGCGCAGCGTCCCTTCCTTAAGGTTGTTTTCATCGCAGTCGTCAAGAGAAGTTACTACATAGGTCTTTCCGCCGCGCCCTCCAGTAGCATAGCGTCCATAGCCCTCGGCAGTGGGGAAGGCTAATTGAGGGGTCTGAGCTTCCATAGTCAAGCTGGGAAGCAAAGCCAGAGCACAAACGACGAATAAATGTTTTAGCATATTAGTCGTAGTTTTTGTTTGTCTTGCTATTCAAAACGTAGGTTTAATGAGTAGTTGTGCACGCCCTTTGTCCAGACTGGCTGTGCCGATGGGCCGTTGAGGTCGGTAGTGTTCACCTTGTTGCGCACAGCGGGGATGACGCTGAGCATTGCAATGCCCGTCTGTGGCAGGTCGTAGAGTATATGGTCGCGCCCGTCGCGAGGTGTGTAGATGCCAACGTATTTGTCGTGTTGTGGGAAGATGCCAATATTTCCCTCTGTGGTTTCAAGTTGCATCCATCTTACACCGTCGAAGTATCCCTTGAACTCGGGGTAGTCCCAGCTCTCACCGGGAACAGGGTCATTGTAGTCATTTTGCCAGTAGCCTAGCTGTGGCCCCTGCATGCGGTTCTGCCACACACGGTAGGGGCCACGGCCCACCCAGCGTTTGCTCTTCACTTTCTCTTCGGGGTAGTCAAAACAGATGCCCATGAGGTCGATGACACCGTTGAAGTAGCACCGAGCATTGATGCTCAGTCCATTGTTTGTGACATAATACTGTATTTCCTGCATAGACCCATGGCTGTAGGTGGCAGTCACCTTAGGCCCGTCTATCTTGAATCCTTCAAAATGGCCTTGGTCAGCATACTCTGTGTATTGTGTCTTCTTCTTGAACGCCTCCTTGTCGTCATGGTTGTAGAAACCGTCTTGTGAGCGGTCGGAGCGCTTTGCGGCCACAAATCGCGGGCCGTCGCTCATGCTGTAGTGGCGTTTTCCCGCATCTATTCCCGTAAGCCTTCCTGTTGCTTTAGAGAAAGTGTATGTGTAGCTGCTGTTTGAGACTATGAGCGCATTGTCGGTATCTGATACTTTCAGTTCGATGTTTGAACTCTTCATCTCGCCGTCTCTGAATTGTTCTATGGGGAAGCTCCATGTCATCAGCTCATGGTTGTTGGGATCAGTTGCCGTTATCTCAATACAGTCGCTGTTGTCCAAGACATTTGTGTCGTTAAACAGGATTGTTGATTTTCCTCCGGGCTCTAAGTGATTAAGGCTATATGGCTGTAGCGAGAGAGTTCCCTCTTTCACCACAGACACATTGCTCTCGCCATAGTCGGGCAAATTGAGAAAGCGGTAGGTGAGGCGGCAGTCGGCCAGGCTGGTAAAGTCAAAATGATTGAATACGATGAGTGATATCCTGTCATTGGAGCATTCTTCTTTTTCTATCTGTATGGGGCACCACACTTCGCATATTGTATAGAACGAGCCCTCTTTCTCCCCATGCGGCCCCACGATGCCGTCGCTGCCGAAGTTGCCGACGGGGTCGAGCAGGCCATCCTTGTCGGTGCGCAGCACAGCTTGATCCATCAAGTCCCAGAGGAATCCACCGGCGCAGCGTGGATTAGACATCATCAGTTCCCAATAGTCCTTCAGACCGGCACCATGTCCGCCGTCGTAGAGGCCATGCAGAAACTCGGTAGGCATGAAGATTTCCTTCTGGCGCATATACTCGGCAGTCTCGCCCCACGAGCGGTAATGCTTTGTCTCGAAATCATTGCGGTTGGCCCAGGGGTAGAGCACGACGCGCTGTTGTGGGTTTAGCTTGGTGAAGACCTGCTCCAGCTCGTAGTTGAACCCGCCCTCGTTGCCATTGCTCCAGAAGATGATGCTGGGGTGGTTGACATCGCGTGTCACCATCTCCTCAACAATCTGTGAGCCGACGACAGTCTCGTGGGCCCAGTGCCATCCCGGCTGCTCGCACTCCACGTAGAGTCCCAGCGAGTCGCAGGCATCGAGAAATTCCGGGTCGGCAGGGTAGTGGGAGAGGCGCACGGCGTTCATGTTCATCGACTTGATGAGCTTCACGTCTTCAATGTTCTTCGCTTTGGAGAGGGTGCGGCCAGTCTCCGGTCGGAAGGAGTGGCGGTTTACACCCTTCAATATGACTTTCCGTCCGTTGATGAAGACACCATCGTCATCGCATTCATAGACGTGGGATGTGCGGGGAGCGGCGGGGAGGGACTGCGCATAGCTGTGACGGTACTCGATGGTGCGGAAGCCGAAGCGCTGACGCTCCACATGTAGCACTTTACCCTGGCTGTCGGCTAGTGTGAAGACAGCTGTATAGAGATAGGGTGTCTCGGCAGTCCAGAGCTTTGGATTCTCCAAACGGAATTCGACTTTGGCCTTGTCGCTGGAGATGATATAGATAGGACTGGTATGCATCTTCTTACCCTGTGCATCAATAATGTCGACGGTCACTCTTGAAGCATTAACAGCACGGTTAAGGTATACGTCGGCCGTGAAGAAGCCGTCGGCTTTAGCATCGATGGCTACACGCCTGATGTTCTGCATGGGCTTGGCAACGATGAAGACAGGACGCCAGATGCCTCCGAAGTTCCAGTAGTCAGCGCGGCGTTCTGCCAGGTTTACTTTAGGATCGCTACTTTCCTTGAGAACCTCTACCTCCAGGCTGTTCTTCTTCGTCCCGAAGAACACACGGTCGCTGACGTCAATGGTGTGGCGGGTGAATCCTCCCTGATAAGTGCCATTGCCAGCCTTGCGCCCATTGATAGTGACGCGGCATTCTGTGAAGACTGCTTCAAACACCAGCTCTATTTGTCGCCCCTCCCACTGCTTGGGAAGCGTGAATTCGGTTTTGTAGTATCCCTTCTCTTCGGCTATGCCCTCGGGCGTGGCCTTGCCGTAGAAACGCATGCCGTATTGATAGGTGCCGAAACCTTGCAACTCCCAGCATGAGGGCACGCCAATCTTTGTCCACTCACCGGCACGTCGGCCGTCGGAGCACTTGAAGTCCCACTCAACCATGTCATCACAGCCATGTCCGGAGAGATATAGCCGTTCTGTTTCTTGAGCGCTGGAAGAAATAAAAGATAATAGACAAAAGGTGAATGACAGGCAAAGGCTTCTCATAATTATTTCTTTCTTTTGATTGGTTGAATTTTTACATGGAGCACATGCTCATTTTGTATTATGGCATACTTGGTGAGGACGCCTGGACCGCATGAGCTGTTGCCCAGTCCCAAAACGGCGCAGTCTAAGTTGAGGTATATGTAGTCGGGGCCTTCTTCCAGGTCGCAGTCGTGGGATGTGGTGTAGAGGTTCTGCACACTATAGGGTAGAGCAGAGAACGAGAACGGCTTCCCGTCGGCAGCCGTAACTTGCCAGCCATAGCCTTTATCGTTGGTCAGTTCCAGCCAGTAGGTATCATTGTGGTTGCCGCTGTCCTGTGGACGGGGATAGTGGACGTATTGCTCTGCAACAGTACTCTCCCACATATTAATATATGTAGAGGCGTTGCGGTCGGGGTAGTTGTCCCAAGGACCGCGTCCGAAGTAACGCAGATTCTGCAGAATGCGCGGCATGGCCAGGGTAATGCCCAGACAGGGTAGGGTGGGCAGCTGACCTTGTGGTGTGAAGGTGACGCGAAGGTCGGTGGAGCCATCGTCAAGAGATGAACACTGATAGCGTACTGTGATATTGCCTCCTGTGGTGTAATATACTATTGTGGTATCGGCAGGATAGCCACTGACAGCCTGACTCTGGCAAAGCATGTCTAGCTCTTGGCGTTTCCAGTCCTTGGCTATCCAGTTGCCAAAGCCCTTGTCGTTGTCGGTGGGAGCTCTGAAGAGATGGGGATATATAATGAAACCAGGAACGTTGGTCTTGGTCAGTACCCTTGATGCAGGACTGGGAACGGAAATGTCGGTCTTCCTTAACTGCTGGCGGCATACCTCATGTCCCGCCTTTGCCCAGAGCTTGTCAGTACGCAGGGTGGCCCAAACGTCAATGAACCCGTCATGCTCTTTCTGATGGATATCGTAGTCATCAAGGCAGCAGGTAGAATCAACAAGCTGAACAACAATCCTTCCGCTGTTGTCTGCTGTAGAGAAACGGAGGGGGGCATATACCTGTTTCACCTCCCAGTACTTTGGCGTGGGTTGCCGGTCACTACTTACTATGCCTTTAACGCAGAATGCTTTTAAGTTAGGAACGTCGCCAAAGTCTCCGCCGTATGCCGTCATCAGCTTTCCGTCTGAACGGTTTACGAAGATTCCCTCATCGGCCCATTCCCAGATGAAGCCTCCTAGCATGCGTGGGTGGCTGTATATCTCGTTCCAGTACTCTTGCAGGTTGCCTAAAGCGTTGCCCATGGCATGGGCATATTCACGGGTAATCACCGGGCGGGTATCGGAGTTGTCGCGTGCTATGGAGAGCAGACGTTCCCACCGTGCATTCTCTGGACGTTCCATATTGTTGTCTTTCACACTAGGATTG
>CAMYZK010000097.1 GCA_947303825.1 uncultured Prevotella sp.
GACGGACCGCTCTATCGCGGCAAGCCTGCCACCGACTACAATCACAACATGGACATGTTTGCCTGCCAGATGGTGGAACGCTGGTATGAATACTGGCTAGAGCGTCCCGGAACGGGCAAGCGCGTCAGCAGCGGCGGCGTGAAGATCGTCTTCAGCGACACCAACACCCACCACCGGGGAGAGTCGAACTACCGTACCAGCGGTGTCACCGATGCCATGCGCATACCCAAGGATGCCTTCTATGCACATCAGGTGATGTGGGACGGATGGGTGGAACCGGAAAAAGACCGCACACACATCATTGGCCATTGGTCATATTCGCCCCGCCAGCTTCACGAGGCAAAGGACTCCTCTACCCTCCCCCTTCCAATCGGCTCTGCCGCTTCGCAGGCCGAAGAACCCACCACCCTCAAAAAAGACGTCTACGTGGTATCTACCGGCGATGAGGTAGATCTCTTTGTGAACAAGAAATTCGTAGGCAAGGGCGAGCGTATGCACAAGTGGCTGTTCAAGTTCAAGGATGTTACCTACGAGCCCGGATTCCTCGAGGCTGTCAGCTACACCAACATTGGCGAGGGTTTCTCGGCGGGAAAGAGTCTCACCTCGCGTGACACTCTCTTCACGGCAGGAGAGCCGGCACAGCTGCGGCTAACTACTATTCAGAATCCAGAGGGCATCAAGGCCGACGGTGCCGACATGGTGCTCGTCGAGGTGGAGGTGATAGACAAGAATGGGCGTCGCTGCCCGCTGGACGACCGCATGGTGAACTTCCAGTTGTGGGGAGAGGCAGTTCCTGCTCGACGACAAGAACCGCGACAAAGGGCTCCTTGACTCGGCCAACAAGAAGACCCTCTCCGACAACTACGTGGGATACATGTCGCTGCCAGTGGAGTGCGGCGTGAACCGTGTGCTACTGCACACCACCACTACTGCCGGCGACATCGGACTCTCGGTATGTGCCAACGGCCTCAAGCCTGCCTATCTCAACCTGAAGTCGAACAGCGTAGACATTGCAAAGTATTTGCCTCAGCTTACCTTGCCCGGAAAGCTGGAACGTGGCGAGACTCCGTCAGAGCCTAGCTATAACGACACCAAGACGAGCGTTGAGATACTGTCGGCAAAGGCTGGCAGCAACAGCGAGAACATCAGTAACAGCTACGACGACAACGAGCTGTCGGAGTGGAAGAGCGACGGCAAGCGGGAGAACGCATGGGTGGAATATCGCTTTGCACGCAAGGAGAAGGTGAGCGAGCTCACTATGAAACTCACCGGCTGGCGCAACAAGTGCTATCCGCTGCAGGTCTTTGCCGGCAAGAAGCTGGTGTGGGAGGGCATCACCGATGCTACACTGGGCTATTGCCATATTAGCCTGGACAAGCCAGTCACCACCGACCGCCTCACCCTGCGCATGGTGGGGCCTGTGCAGGACAGCTCTAAGTTTGGCGACATGAAAGAGCTAGCGGGTGGCAATGCTGGCGAGTTCGACAGGATAAAGGCTGCCAACGGGAAAGTGGAGCTGCGCATTGTAGAGATAGACATCCTCAAGACTTATACCAAGTAGTAGAGATAGACATCCTCAAGACTGACACCATTTAGATATAATTCCGTGCAGATGATTTCCAGATTCTCGCTATCAAAAGTAATATACTCAGCCAGAGAGAATTCCAGTCAGACAACAAAACGTTAAATAATTATAAATGTTTAGTTGGAATAACTAAATAGTGATTGAGAAATAGACAAAAAGTAGTACCTTTGCAGTCCGATTATTAGGGGAGAGTCTTAGAATCCCCATGTACGCCGTGTAAATAGCGTTTGTCTTTGGCCGGACAGCGTGGTTTGTGAATCTGCGTACACAATGAAACTTTATAAAGTAAAAGACTGTTTTTTAGCAATTTAACGAAGAAATGAACACTTTAAGTTACAAGACCGTCTCCGTCAACAAGGAGACTGCCAAGAAAGAGTGGGTTGTTATCGATGCCACCGATCAGGTGGTGGGTAGACTCGCTTCAAAAGTAGCCAAACTTATCCGTGGCAAATACAAGCCCAGCTTTACTCCTCACGTAGACTGCGGCGACAACGTCATCATTATTAATGCAGAAAAGGTGAAGTTCACCGGCAAGAAGGAGACCGACAAGGTTTACACCCGCTATACCGGCTATCCCGGTGGCCAGCGTTTCAACACTCCTGCCGAACTTCGCAAGAAGCCTTTCGGAGTAGAGCGCATACTTAAGCACGCCGTTAAGGGCATGCTGCCAAAAGGACCCCTCGGCCGTAGCCTGCTCAATAACCTATATATATATAATGGTACAGAGCATAAGCATGAGGCCCAGAAGCCAAAGGCTATTGATATTAACCAGTACAAGTAAAGTTTAAAGTTTTTAAAGTAGAAATCAAAGATGGAATACATCAACGCAATAGGTCGTCGTAAGAGCTCTGTAGCTCGCATTTATCTGTCGGAAGGTACTGGCAAGATTACGATCAACAAGAAAGACTTAACCGAATATTTCCCTTCAGCCATTCTGCAATATGTGGTGAAGCAGCCGCTGAACCTGCTTGATTGCGCCGAGAAGTACGACATCAAGGCCAACCTTGACGGTGGTGGCTTTACCGGCCAGAGTCAGGCTCTGCGCATGGCCATTGCCCGTGCCCTGGTGAAGATTAACGAAGAAGACAAGAAAGCACTTAAGCAGCAGGGCTTCCTGACACGTGACAGCCGTGAGGTGGAGCGCAAGAAGCCGGGTCAGCCCAAGGCACGCCGTCGCTTCCAGTTCAGTAAGCGTTAATTTGATTACAATTGGACAATTGACTAATCAGACAATTGTGATTGAAGACTGAACCGTTTAGTATCTAAACCAGCAGGACTTGCACACTTTAAAATATTGACAAATCATTGTTTAACTGTGAATTGTCAGAAAAGAATATAGCAATTACCTGCTGGCTGATTCTAACCAAAGAATTAAACAGAAAGTAAACAACATTTAAGTATTTAAAAAGAAATGGCAAGAACAAATTTTGACCAGCTGCTGCAGGCAGGCTGCCACTTTGGCCACCTGAAGCGCAAGTGGTGCCCCGCTATGGCTCCTTACATCTACTGCGAGCGTAACGGCATCCACATCATCGACCTTCACAAAACCGTCATCAAGATTGACGAGGCTGCTGAAGCTCTGAAGAACATTGCCCGTCAGGGTAAGAAAATCCTCTTCGTAGGAACTAAGAAACAGACCAAGGAAGTTATTGCCGAGAAGGCAACAAGCATCAACATGCCATACGTCATAGAGCGCTGGCCCGGTGGTATGCTCACCAACTTCCCCACAATACGCAAGGCCGTCAAGAAGATGTCGAATATCGACAAACTCATGCAGGACGGTACTTTCGGTAACCTGTCAAAGCGTGAGCTGCTGCAGGTGACACGCCAGCGTGCCAAGCTGGAAAAAAACCTAGGTTCTATTGTTGACCTTACCCGCCTGCCCAGCGCACTGTTCGTGGTAGACGTGATGAAAGAGGCAAATGCCGTTCATGAGGCCAACCGCCTTGGAATACCTGTGTTCGGTATAGTAGATACCAACAGCAATCCATCTAACGTTGACTTCATCATCCCTGCCAACGATGACGCTAAAGACAGCGTCGACGTTATCCTGAGTGCCTGCTGTGCAGCAATCGCAGAGGGTCTGGAGGAGCGCAAGGCTGAGAAGGCCGACGAGAAGGCTGCCGAGGCCCAGAGCGAGGCAGAAGCAGAGGAAGTGAAGCCACGCCGCGCCACAGGTGCACGCCGCCAGCGCAAAGAAGAGGCTGCTCCCGCTGTAGAAGAGGCTCCCGCCGCTGAAGAGGCTCCCGCCGCTCCAGCAGAGGAAGAAGCTCCTGCTGCTGAGTAAATGAAACTCAACAAGTTAAGGGGGTGGAGGTCTGAACAAGCGCAGATGCCAACCCCTTAACTCAATTCAATCAAACAACACTACAAAAAGGTCTGATTCGCTTGTTCAGGCCCCTACCCCATTCCATTTGGGGACTATTACAATGGCTATTTCAATAGAAGATATCAAGAAAATGCGTGCCATGACCGGTGCTGGTCTGGCTGACGTGAAAAAGGCTCTCACAGAGGCTGAAGGAGATTTCGACCGTGCAAAGGAGATTCTGCGTGAGCGTGGACTCGCCATTGCAGCCAAGCGTTCTGATCGCGAGACCTCAAACGGCTGCGTGCTTGTAAAGAAGGTTGACGGATTTGCAGCTATGGTAGCAGTGAAGTGCGAGACCGACTTCGTGGCCAACGGTGCCGACTTTATCGCTATGACACAAACCATTCTCGATGCTGCCGTCGCTGCCAAGTGCAAGAACCTCGAAGAGGTGAAGGAGCTGGAGATTAACGGTCAGAAGGCTCAGGATATTGTCACTCAGCGCAGCGGTATCACTGGCGAGAAGATGGAACTCGACGGCTACCTCACACTCGAGGGTGCCAACGTGGAAATCTACGACCACATGGGCAAGCACATGCTCTGCACTATGGTTCAGCTCAACAAGGAGAACGTTGAGGTAGGTCACAAGCTTGCCATGCAGGTGGCAGCCATGAAGCCTATCGCACTTGATGCCAACAGCATCGACCCGAAGATTCTTGACGAGGAGTACAAGACTGCCGTGGAGAAGTCGAAGCTTGAGCAGATACAGAAGTATGTTGACATGAAGCTCAACAAGGCAGGCATCAACCCCGCACACGTTGACAGCGAAGACCACATAGAGAGCAACACTGCCAAGGGATGGCTCACCAAGGAGCAGGCCGACGAGGCTCGCAAGATTATTGCCGAGGCCAAGGTTGAGGGTGAGGCTCAGCTGAAGATGCCTATGATTGAGGGCATTGCCAAAGGTCGTGTGCAGAAGTTCAAGAAAGAGAGCTGCCTTGTAGACCAGGAGTTCCAGTTCGGCGATGGCGACAAGGCCAATGTTGCCGACTGGCTGAAGAAGCAGGACAAGGAGTTGCAAATCGTTGCTTTCCAGCGCTTCACACTCGTAGCAGAATAAAAAGTGTAATTTTTGTTACAAAAAAGTTGGTATTGCCTGTGGGCGATACCAATTTTTTTTTGTATCTTTGCCGCGATAATATACTTTGGCCGTTTTGTGAACTGGTTAAGGACGATATTGCTGGCTATGCTCTCCGCATTCTCTCTGGAATGGGGAGCATGTGTTGTCTATGCCGGTGAATGCGACGAACTGCAGAAAAAGCTGCCCAGACTACAAGGTAAGGAAAAAGTGAAAGCCTTGGAGCAGTATTTTTATTGTGTCCAGGAAACGGGCGACTACAACAATCAGCTGAAATGCATAGACGAGTTTGCAGCAGAGGCACGCAAGCAGGGAATGGCTGGAGAGGAGGCCTTCGCCCTGGCACAGCGCGCCACACTGTTCTACAACTATGACATAAACGACTCCATCTTCAACGCCATACCAAGGGACATGAAGCGGGTAAAAGAGCTTAACAACCCTAACAGCCTGCAACACTACTATGAGATGTGGTCGTTTATTGCCCAGACCCATATCTTTACAAACCACAACAAACAGGGCCTACGCGTTACCCAGGAGATGTATGACGATGCCAAGAAAAGCAACAATGCCTTTGGCATGGGACTTGCCTACAGCATCATGGGTACCGCCTACGCCAATCTGAGAAACTTTGACGAGAGCATCAAGGTGTTCCAAAGCTCCATTCAACTGCTCTCCTCCATCATGCCCCCACCGCCAGTGCTACCCGACGTGTATACTTACTACGGCAATGCACTTAACGACATGAAGGACTATCAACGGCTGGAAGAGCTCACAAAACAGTGGCATTCTTTCCTCCTGGACTTCATCAAACACTACAAGCTGGAAGGACAGCCAAGTGCAGACCTGCTTTGGGCTTACTACTATTTCGCCTGCGTACAGTCGGCACTGGGTCAAGGTAAGCTTGACATTGCACAAAAACACCTGGACGAGGCCAGCAAGCACATAGGCTCTACCAACAGCTACGTGGGGATGAAATGGCTGTACTATAAAAGCCAGCTTCACCTGTTGCACGGAGAATATGAGGAAGCACTGAACTACAACAACAAGCGCATGCAACTGCTTGAATCGAGCAGCGACCAGTCGGTAAGGGTAATGGTGATGCTGCAAAGAGCAGAGATAATGCAGAAGCTGCTGCGATATGAAGAAGCAACAAAGCTTTACCACGACATTTATCTCATTAACGACTCGCTAAACGCTCAGGACACCAAGGACAAGCTCAACGAGATGAACACCATGTATCAGCTCGACGAGAAGGCAATGGAGAACGAGCGTCTGCAGATGCAGAACGAACGCAACCGCTTCCGCTTCATCATCATCGTCGTGACGGTCACCATTCTCTCGCTGGCCGTCTTCCTCTTCTTCCGCATACGCTCTGCACGCAAACTCAAGCAGGCACACGGCAAGCTACAGAAAGCCTATAGCGACCTGAAGGCTGCCAATGAGGTGATAGAACAGACGACAGCCGCCAAGGAACGTATTGAGAGTGAGCTGCGAATAGCACGCGACATACAGATGTCGATGGTGCCCACGCAGTTCCCGGAAAGTCCTTACATGGACATCTACGCCTCTATGAATCCTGCCAAAGAGGTGGGAGGCGACCTCTACAACTTCCTGCTCATCACCGACGAAAAAGACACAGAAGAGGCTACCGACAACAACAACATTGGAAAACTATACTTCGCACTGGGCGACGTTTCAGGAAAAGGTGTGCCTGCATCCCTCTTCATGGCACAGGCAACACGCCTCTTCCGCACCATGGCAAAACAACAGCTGCCACCTGCAGAAATAGCCACCCGCATGAACGAAGAGCTGGGCGAGGACAACGAGCAAGGCATGTTTGTAACAATGTTCTTGGGACTCATCGACCTGGCCACAGGACATCTGGACTTCTGCAATGCCGGACACAATCCCCCAGTGATAATGGATGCCGGGAACGAAGGTTCCCATCCATGCTTCCTTGAAATGGAGCCAAATGCCCCCATTGGCCTATGGCCTGGACTGGAATATGTGGGTGAGGAGATAGCCGACATAAGGCAACAGCCGCTGTTCATCTATACCGACGGACTGAACGAGGCCGAGAACCGCTCGCAAGACCAGTTTGGCGACGACCACCTGATACAGCTGCTTGAAGAACAGCCTTTCGTCAGCTCAAAGCATACACTTGAAATGCTGAGAGATGCAGTGGAGAAACACCGCGACGGAGCCGAGCCCAACGATGACCTCACAATGATGTGCATACTGATAAAGAACAATCAAAACAAAACCAAAACTATATGAGAAAGGAAATCCAAATTAAAAACCGGGTGGAAGAGCTTGAACATGTGGCAGCCTTCGTCGAGGAGATTGGCGAAGAGCTGGGACTGAGCATGGAACTGCAGATGAATCTCAACCTGGTAATGGAGGAGATGGTGTCTAACGTCATCTTCTATGCCTACCCCGAAGGCTCCGATGCCGAGATTGAACTGGCGGCCGAGTGTGACGGGAAGGAACTTACCTTCCTGATAAGCGACCAAGGCCGCGAATTCGACCCGACAATGAAAGACGATGCCGACGTGGACACTAACCCTGCCGACCGCGAACTGGGAGGCATGGGCATCTTCATCGTAAAGAACATCATGAACAAGGTAACCTATCAACGGCTAGACGGGAAAAACCTCCTTACCATGAAGAAGAAAATCTAACATTAACCATCGTTATAACGTTATCACTCCATAGCATTATAACTCGTAAACAAGAAAACAACAACTAAAAAACAAAAAAGGATATGACACAGATTATCAAAGAAGGTGGCAAGACCATCATTAAGACCGACAAGCGAATAGACACCATGAACGCCGGACAGTTTGAGAAAGACATCGAACCAGCACTGCAGGAGCAGGGCATGGACCTGGAGATGGACTGCACTGAGCTGAACTACATGGCCAGCTCGGGCCTGCGCATCATACAGAAGACCATGCGTGCGGTGATGATGAAGAAAGGAAAGTTCAAGATGACCAATGTAAGCCCTGAGATATATAAGGTGCTGGCCATGACCGGCTTTACCAAGTTTATGACCGTAGAACAGAAAGCATGATTACTGAGGAACAACTGGCTGATGAGTGCCGACGCTTGAGAGACGAGAATCTCCAGCTGCAGCAAGACTACGAGCAGCTTAGCGACCTGTTCAATAGAATGGGGCTAGGCTATGAGGATGCTGTGATGCTGTATGACCAGGCCATGGAGTCGTCGAGAATGAAGACCGACTTCATCAAGCAGATTTCTCATGAGATACGCACTCCCCTCAACATCCTCAGCGGCTTCGCTCAAATACTCACCTCCGGCATGGAACTCGACGAGGCCATGCGTCAGGAGGTGACAAAGGGCATTGCCGATAATACTCAGCGCATCACCGGACTGGTGAACAAGATGTTGGAGCTGGCT
>CAMYZK010000098.1 GCA_947303825.1 uncultured Prevotella sp.
CATGAACGGACATTTCAGTCTGTCTGTGCCGGCTGGAAAGAAAATTGTTATTAGCTACATTGGCATGGTAAGCCAGACCCTGACACCAAAGAATGGTATGAAGGTCACTCTGCAGAGTGACGCTCACACTGTGGGCGAGGTGGTTGTAACAGGTATACAAAAGATGGACAAGCGCTTGTTTACAGGTGCAACGACAAAGATTGATGCCGATGAGACCAAACTCGACGGTGTTGCAGACGTTACCCGTGCCCTTGAGGGACGTGCCGCTGGTGTATCGGTTCAGAATGTGTCGAGCACGTTCGGTACAGCGCCCAAGATTCGCGTGCGCGGTGCCACGTCTATCTACGGATCGTCGTCCCCATTGTGGGTTGTAGACGGTGTCATTATGGAAGACGCTGTCAATGTTGATGCCGATGACCTGTCTAGCGGTGATGCCACAACGCTCATCTCCAATGCCATAGCAGGACTTAACGCCGACGATATTGAGTCGTTTCAGGTGCTGAAAGACGGTTCTGCAACATCTATCTATGGAGCTCGTGCCATGTCGGGCGTGGTGGTCATTACTACAAAGAAAGGACGTGTAGGCCACAGCAGCATCAACTATACGGGTGAGTTCACGTACCGCCTGAAGCCGAGCTATAGCGACTACAACATATCCAACTCTCAGGAGCAGATGGGCATCTATAAGGAGATGGAGGCCAAGGGGTGGCTTGAGTTCTCTCAGATAGCCAATGCCTCTTCGGCAGGACTTTACGGAAAGATGTACGGTCTGATGGATCAGTATAACGAGGCAAGTGGGCAGTTCAACTTGCCTTTCACAGAGTCGGCCATGGCCAAGTACTTACAGGAGGCTGAGTTCCGCAATACCGACTGGTTCGATCTGCTTTTCAACAGTAATATCATGCAGACGCACTCTGTCAGCGTCAGTAGCGGAACAGAGAAGTCGAGCATGTATGCCTCGTTGTCGGCAATGCTCGACCCGGGTTGGACAAAAGATTCCAAGGTGCAGCGCTATACTGCCAACATAAATGCCAGCTATAAGCTGTCTAAAAACCTTACGGCCACATTGCGCACCAATGGCAGCTTCCGTGACCAGAAGGCTCCTGGAACACTTAACAGGAGTGTCGACGTAGTATCGGGAGCCGTAAACCGCTCCTTCGACATCAACCCCTTCAGCTATGCGCTGAACACCAGCCGCACACTGGATCCCTATCAGATGTACACCAGGAACTACGCTCCGTTCAGCATCTTCCATGAGCTTGACAACAACTACATTGACATCAATGTGATGGACCTCAAGTTCCAGGGCGAGCTGGAGTGGAAACCGCTCAACGGGCTTACCGTCAACGTGCTGGGAAGCTACCGTGTGAACCGTTCTACGCGCGATCACAGCATCAAGGACAGCTCCAATCAGGCTGAGGCATATAGAGCAGGCGTGGACAATCCAAACATCATGTACAGCAACCCTTATCTCTATAGCGACCCAGACAAACCCAACTCGCTGCCCATCAGCGTTATGCCTAAGGGAGGTATTTTCATAGAAAACCTTAATGAGGTGAGGCAGCTTGACTTCCGCGGAACGGTGAACTATAGCCATGTGTGGAGCCATAACGGTGAGGAGGCACATATCTTCAGTGCCCTGGCAGGTATGGAAGCCAACCGTGCTGACTACGATGCCCGCGAGCATCAGGACTATGGTGTGAACTATAACATGAACCGTATTGTAACCATTACCCCCGACTTCTACAAACAGGCAAAGGAGGAAGGAACCGAGCTGACATCATTCTCTCGCTCGTGGAACCGCCGCCTGGCTTACTTTGGCAACCTGAACTACAGCTACAAGGGCCGATATTCGGGCAACTTCACTGCACGTTACGACGGTTCTAACCAGCTGGGAAAGAGCCGCCAGAGCCGCTGGCTGCCTACATGGAACGTGTCGGCATCGTGGAATGCCCACGAGGAACCCTTCTTCAAGAACTGGGCACAGAACACCAACTATAAGATGTCGCATGCCACCCTGCGTTTGAGCTACTCGCTTGTGGGTGAGCAGACTGCAGCATCAAACGCCAAGCCCATCTTCCGCTCTACAAACATGTGGCGCCCGCAGGGCGACCAGCAGGAGCTGGCTCTCTATCAGTCGAGCTTGGGAAACAAAGACCTGACATACGAGAAGAAACACGAGTTCAACGTGGGTGTTGACCTGGGATTCTTAAACAACCGCATTAACATCGTTACCGATGCCTACTGGCGTGACAACTTCGACCTCATGGGCTACTACTACGGCCAGATCATAGGACGCCAGTATGCCAACGTCGCTTCGATGAAGTCGCACGGTGTTGAGGCTACCATTTCTTCGGCAAATGTGAAGACCGACAACTTCCAGTGGAATACCGACCTGACGTTTGCCTACAACTACACAGAGATTACCGACCTCATGTCTGTCTCGCGCGTCATCGACCTTGTTTCCTCTAGCGGCTATGCTCGCGAGGGCTATCCTCACCGTGCACTTTTCTCCCTGCAGTTCATGGGCCTCAACGATGAGGGCATACCACAGGTCATCAACGAGAGTGGGGAGACGACAACCAGCGACATATACTTCCAGGAGTACGAGCGTTTGGACCACCTGAAGTACGAAGGTCCCACTGAGCCCACCTACACCGGAGGCCTTAACAACATGTTCCGCTGGAAGAACTGGCGACTGAACGTCTTCATCACCTATAGCTTTGGCAACAAGCTGCGCCTCGACCCCGTCTTTGCGGCAAGCTATAGCGACCTCGCTGCCATGCCCAAGGAGTTCAAGAACCGTTGGGTGCAGCCTGGCGACGAGAAGAAGACCGACATTCCAGCTATTGCATCCGTACGCCAGAACTACAAGGACAACTACTTGTCGTATGCCTACAACGCATACAATTACTCTACTGCTCGCGTGGCCGACGGTGGCTTCATTCGTATGAAAGACATTTCGCTGACCTACGACTTCAACCCGCAGCTGATAAAGAAGCTTGGTCTTACAACAGCATCGCTGAAGCTGGATGCCACAAACCTCTTCCTCATCTATGCAGACAAGAAGTTGAACGGACAGGATCCTGAGTTCGTCAATTCGGGTGGTGTGGCAACACCGCTGTCAAAGCAGTTTACATTTACCGTGCGCTTGGGAATTTGATATGATTTAAAAATTGAAAAATTGAAACATTAAAAAGAGAATAATGATGAGACATAATAATTTTCTAATTTTTAAATTGTTTGGGTTCTTCTTCTTCGGAGCAGCTCTTGCCTCGTGCAGCGACTTCCTTGACAAGGCTCCCGACGACCGCGTCGAGATGGCTACCGAAGACCAAGTGATAATGCTTCTCACAGGCTCATATCCCGATGCCAACTACGGATGGTTCTGCGAGTTGTCGAGCGACAACATCATCGACCTCAATTCAGAGCACTATCCTATAGACGGCGATGCCGCACAGAACCTGACACACTACAACCTTGCCTCTTCCGGGCGACAGGATGACGAGGCCTTCCGTTTCGAGCCGGTGAAGTCGTCAACATCAAGCGATACGCCAGGCGGACTGTGGAGCAGTTTCTATCTCACCATCAACTCGGTCAACGAAGTGCTGCAGGCCATCGACGAGTTGAGCGACCATGGCCGCCAGATGACTGCCAAGCTGTCTGCCGCCAAGGGCGAGGCCCTGCTCATCCGTTCCTACTGCCACTTCGTGCTGGTGAACGTGTTCTCGCAGGCATACAAGAACGAGACTGCCAGTAAGAACGACATCGGCATACCCTACATCACAGAGGTCATCAACACCGTGGACGACACCTACAGCCGCAGCAACGTGACCGAAACCTACAAGAAGATTGTGGCCGACATGGAAGAAGGCCTGAAGTGCATCAGCGATATCAACTACGAGAAGCCCAAGTACCACTTCAACGAGAATGCCGCCCATGCCTACGCTTGCCGCGTCTACCTCTTCACCCATCAGTGGCAGAAAGCCGTTGAGCAGGCCGACATAGTGCTGGGCACCGACAATGCACAGCTGCTGCCCAAGCTCTTCGACTATTCTCCTCTTGACGACTGCTCCTATCTTGACGACTTCGCAAATGTGTGGCAGAATCCCAACGAATATAATAACCTGATGCTCTTTGACACCTATTCCACCATCTTCCGTAAGTCGCGCTATCGCTACGAGCAGGGTGGTTTGGCTGCACGTGCCATCTACTTCCACAACGCACCGATGTGGCGCCGCTGGGTGGGCAATCCCTCTGCATTCGTGTCAGGACTCTTCGGCAACCGAGACTATGGTTTCGAACCGGGATGGATAGGAGAGCAGTTCCAGTACTCCGACAAGGTGGCAGGAATAGGATATGCACACACCTTCCGACGCGAGTTCACTGCCATGGAGCTACTGCTAGAAAGGGCTGAAGCCAAGGTCAACCTAGGCGACCTTGCAGGAGCCAGTGCCGACCTCTGTACCTACCATGAGAGCACGATGAACTTCTCTGAGAAGACCAAGGCAACATATACAGCCCAGGAGGGTATGGTGCCCCTTACCGATGATGTCATACGCAGCTGGTTTGCCAAGAATACATCGTCCAACTATAACTGCTTCGACAACTGGGAGTTCCTCAAGAACATGGACCCCAATTGGAACATTCCCACAGAGGCTGTGCCATATATGAACTGCGTGAACTATTGGAGACGTTTCGAGACAAACTTCACCGGCAAGCGTTTCTTCGACCTCAAGCGCTGGGGCATGGAGTACTATCACGTCTATGGCGACAACACCAAGTCGGGAGTGGTCAACGATACCCTCCGCATGACATGGAACGACCCGCGCCGTGCACTCGAGATACCGCAGGATGCCATCGCTGCCGGCATGGAGCCGTCGCAGCCCTATCGCAACCACAGCGACAGCACCTCGCATGCCAAGCCCGCCAGCTTTACACTTGACGAGCTACTAAGGAATTAAGAGTTAAGAATAAAGAGTTAAGAGTTATCGCCTGCGGCGAGTAAGAGTTAAGAATTTGCTATTGCTATGAATACAATATTATATAAGAAAACAATGAATGGAAATGTTATGAAAATGACGATGAAGTTGCTCGGTGCAGCATTCTTCATTCTTCATTCTTCATTCCTCATTTCCTGTAGTGAGGACGACCTTGGTGCCAGTATCTACGACACTACCGAGTATCCGCTCGACCGCACTGCCTACACCTTCCCGCTCGACACCTTCGTGAAGAAGAACTTCCTGGAGCCATATAACCTGAAGTTCATATACAGGATGGAGGACGTGGGCAGCGACATGCAGAAGAACCTCGTTCCTGCCGACTACGAGAAGAGCGTGCAACTGGCAGTGCTCACCAAATACCTGTGGCTAGATGTCTATGCCAAACTTGCGGGTGAGAAGGAGGTCTTTCTTAAGAAATACTCTCCTCGCATCATACATGTTATAGGCTCGCCCGGTTACAACAGCGATGGCTCGAAAACCGTGGGTGTGGCTGAGGGAGGCATTAAGGTGACGCTCATGGAGGTGAACAGTTTAGACGTGAACCAGATTGAAGGCGACCGTGGACTTAACGAGCTGTTCTTCCATACCATGCACCACGAATTCGGACATATCCTTGACCAGACCTCGCTCAGGCCCACTACATTCAACACCATCAGCGCAGGCCTCTACGATGCTATGGGCTGGGCGCAGAAGAGCGACACTATTCAGGCTTCCCTGGGATTCGTAACTCCCTACGGCTCGTCGCAGGCTAGCGAGGACTGGGTAGAGACGCTGGCTTGCTATGTCACCTACGACCAGGATCGCTGGGATGAACTCCTCAATTCGGCCAAGTATGACTGGGAAGAGATCGACTACTCCGACGATGACTATAAGGCCAACTACCCGCAGGCTTATCGCGAGTATCTTAATTCATATCGCGTAAAGACTTGCAACTACGACACCATTGGCTACCTGCGCCGCACTGCCAACTATGAGTTCAAACTGGTGCGCAAGGTGGTGCCACGCAATGCCAACGGATTCGTTGCACTCAATGCCGACGGCACGTACACCCTCAGCACCGATGCCGACAATATTGACGGCCGCGAGACTATCCTGCAGAAGCTTGACCTTGTGCGTACATGGCTCAAGGAGAACTGGGATGTAGACATCGACGATTTGCGCCGTGAGGTACAGACTCGGCAATATGTCACCGATGACACAGGTGTCTTCATACGCGATGAACGCGGCAACTTCGTCAACCGGATCACATACAGAGATCCTGCCAACCCCGATGCTCCTACCATCATAGAGATGCTGTTACAGGAGGTAGAGGAATACAAGAAACTGCAAACAGGGAAGTGATTTGAGATTTGAGAATTGAGATTTAAGAAATTAAGATTATGAAGAAGCTCTTAATAGGTTTATCATTTGTCATTTGTCATTTGTCATTTAGCGTAGCGCTTACCAGTTGTGCCGGCGAGGAAGACGACATCTTCTCTGCATCGGCAGCCGAGCGCCTCAATGAGTCGAGTGCTAAGTACTCTGCACGTCTGGAGGCTCAGCCCAACGGTTGGGCCATGCAGTACTACCCCACTTACAGCGACGAATATCCCTACGGCAGCGGCTATCTGCTGCTCATGGACTTCAACCCCGACTACTCGGTGCGTGTGGCCATGAACAACCGCTTTTCGGGCAATGTCTACAAGAACGATGTTTCGGCCTGGGAGGTTATCAAGGAAATGGACCAGTGCTGTCGTTCAACACTTTCAACCAGTGCATGCACGCCTTCTCCGACCCAGAAGACATTCCTTGGACGGAGGACAACGAGCAGAGCGAAGGCTGTGGCGGCGACTATGAGTTTATTATCGTCGATGCTCCCGAAGATGCTTCCTACATGATGCTCAAAGGTAAGAAGCGCAACACCTACAACCTGCTCACACCCATTGAGGAGGGAGTAGACTACGAGGAGTACCTTGCCGACGTGAAGGCTTTCCACAGCAGCATCTTCCCCGCAATTGCCCTGATCGGCACGCTGATGTATTTCAACGACTCTATCTTCCACATGGACAAGGGAAGCACAGGCCTGGCAAACGTTTATCTGCTTGGTGCCGACTCCATCGCCAACGAGAACTACCGGCCGTTCCTCATTACCAAGCGCGGTAATGACTACTACCTGCGCTTCCGCGAAGCCTTCGAGAAGGACTATATGGATGGTGAGCTGCAGGAGCTGCGCTATGACACTCTTACCAGTGAATTCGTGGGTACCGACGACCCGAAATTCCGCATCACGGGTTACTTCCCCGGATGGTTCGTTGCCGAGAAGATGCAGGCAGCACACCAGTTCCTCATTAACAACTCTTCGACAAAGTCTGACGACGTGACTGCCGTCTACGAGAGCATGCGCACTGCCCTTTCTTCTAAGAAGAAGTACACACTCTCCAGAGTAGTGCTGTCGCTAGGCGATGGCGAGCCGCTCACCCTTAAGGCCGACATCACCTACACCTTCAGGAAGGGTACTGTCAACCAGACAGGACACCTTGTCACCGAGTATTCTTTCACCTACGATGAGCGCACTGTGACTTTGGCCAATATGGTTCCAGCAGAGAACACGCAGAACCTGATGAACGATATTCCTGAGGTTGCCGACTTCTTCAGCATGCTTGTTGGCAAGTTCAACGTTGAGGGGGCCGTCTCGCCATACAACCTGCGTAACATGCGTCTCACTAAGGCCGACACCCCAGCCCAATGGCTTGTTATCAATTACTAATTAACAAAAATAGAAACGAACATGAAAAAATCATTACTTTTTGTTGCTGCTATGGCTATGGCCATCAGCGCATCTGCACAGATGCCGATGCTTAAGGATGCTGCCGACATGCGTGTGAAGGCTTCCACCCAGAGCAAACTTTTGGCCCCAGCTTCAAGGCTTGTTAAGGTCGATGGCAAGAAGGCTGCTAAACAGGCTCCCCGCAGGGCCGAGGAAGCCCCCTATGTACTCTACTCCGCTCCCGAGGGTGCCCTCTACTATGGCACCGACAAGGAAGGCAGCGGCTACTACGGCACACGCCTCATCGTCACTCCCTGGCAGGAGTTCAGCTACAAGAACATTTCTACCAAGCCTGATGAGACCATCTGGAAGACCTACAACTATCAGCAGGAGGCATATACCACGGCAAAGGACGTCGTGGACAACTCACTCACCTATTCGCTCGAGCCGGGCTACTATATGCACACTCCCATGCTGCTCAACTTTGAGGCTACCGACACCTTCCAGATAGGTTATACCAACAATATTTATGCACGCACTCCGCAGTATGCCGCCTATGCCACGCCGCGTATTATGATGGACTCTATTGCTCCTCTCAGCTTTGCCGACTGGCATAATGGTAGGTATTACTTTGGAAGCCTGAGTACAGGCTATCTTTATGGATCTGGCGAGTGCACCTGGACTGACCGGACAGACGA
>CAMYZK010000099.1 GCA_947303825.1 uncultured Prevotella sp.
TGAAGATGATGTTTTGCATACGCCGTGCTGATGTGTTGGTACTGCAGTATCCGGTGAAGAAGTACTTCAGTTTCATCTGCCGGGTGGCACATTGGCGCAAGGCTCATGTTGTCGTTATCATCCACGACCTGATGTCGCTCCATCGCAAGCGTGTCACGCTGGCAACAGAGATAGGCCGCCTGAGCAAGGGCGATGTTATTATCGCCTCCAACGAGAAGATGCAGCAGTGGCTGTCACAGCAAGTTATAGAGCGACCCATGACCTCTCTAGGCCTTTTTGACTATCTGTCACTTGATTCCCAGAAGGTATCTGGGACACAAGGGAACCAACAATCCCGTAAAGATAATGCTGGCCATCCCTGGTCTCTGGTCTATGCCGGAGCCTTAGTGATGCGCAAGAACTCTTACCTGCTGGAATTGGGTCAGAAGGCCGAGCAGTTTGTACTGCACATCTATGGCAACAGTGCAGGGCTGCCTGGCATAGAAAAGGCCCCTCGCGCTGTATGCTATCCTTTCACTCCGGCAGAAGAGTTCATCCGTTCGGCAGATGGTGATTTCGGCCTTGTCTGGGATGGCGACTCCCTCGATACCTGCCAGGGTGACTTTGGTGAGTATCTGCGCTACAACAGCCCGCACAAGGTGTCGTTCTACCTGCGTGCCGGCCTGCCTGTCATCATTTGGAAAGAGGCTGCCGTAGCATCCATCATTGAGCAGGAGGGCATCGGCATCACCATTTCCTCTATGGCCGAGTTGGAGCAGCGGTTGAAAAGTCTCACGCCTGATGATTTGGCACAGATGCATAAGAATGTGGCGCGTGTTAATGCACGTCTTGCTGCTGGGGAATATTTTCAGGAAGCCATGGAGCGTGCCATTCAAAAAGTCTGAGTGTATGTATGATTATCTCATCGTTGGCTCTGGCCTGTTTGGAGCAACATTTGCTTATTGGGCTTCACAATCGGGCAGGAAGTGCCTGGTCATAGATAAGCGTCCCCATTTTGGCGGCAATGTCTATTGTGAAAGGATAGAAGGAATCAATGTGCATCAATATGGTGCGCACATCTTTCATACCTCAAACAAAGAGTTATGGGATTTCGTGAATTCACTGGTACCTTTTAACCGGTATACTAATTCGCCTGTTGCCAACTACAAAGGCCGACTGTTCAACCTGCCTTTCAATATGAACACTTTCTATCAGATGTGGGGCGTGACGACTCCGGAGCAGGCCGTGGCGAAGATTGAAGAACAGAAATCCAAAGCCGTGGCGCTACTCAATGGGAGAGAGCCGCAGAATCTGGAAGAACAGGCATTGATGCTTGTGGGGCAGGATATCTTTGAGCTTCTTATCAAGGAGTATACAGAGAAGCAATGGGGAAAGAAGTGTTCGGAGCTGCCGGCTTTTATTATCAAAAGGCTGCCTGTTCGTCTGACCTTCGACAATAATTATTTCAACGACAAGTATCAGGGAATTCCCATTGGGGGGTATAATAAACTTGTAGAAAAGCTTTTGGCGGGGGCAGACTGTAGGGCAAATGCCGACTTCTTCTGTTCAGAGTACAGGGAATGGCGTAAGTTTGCTGACAGGCTGGTGTTTACTGGTCCTGTAGATGAGTTTTATGAATACCGCTTCGGTAAACTCGACTGGCGGACGGTAAGATTTGAAACCGAAGTTAAGGATGTCCCCAATTATCAGGGCAATGCCGTTGTGAACTACACTTCACATGAAGAACCCTATACACGTGTCATCGAGCACAAGCATTTCGAGATGTTTGGTTCAGAGGTTTATGACTGTCCCAAGACTGTCATTAGCAAGGAGTTCTCCATGCAGTATAGAGAAGGAATGGAGCCATACTATCCCCTGAACGATGACCGCAACAATCTTATTGCCAACCAATACAGAGCTTTGGCAGAAGCAGAGGAGGACGTGATTTTCGGTGGCCGTTTGGCAGAGTACAAATACTACGACATGGCTCCCATTATGGAGAAGGCTTTTATCGCAGCCAGTAGAGCAGACGCTTGTAATTCCGTTTGAACTTTTGCTCCAATTACCTGAACCAATACAACAGTTTCTTGTAGTTTTTCTTGAACAGCCAGCGCAGGTGGACAAAGGGACCGTCATTGTTGAGCGACGAGCGGAAAGCACCGGAGAACGTGCCCTGGGTGGCTATCGTGGGCTGGCACCAGAGACACTCTAACAGGCCCTTGTCGATGAGGTCGTTGTGATACCAGTCAATGGCCAGGTCACAGCGTTCCACTTTCAGCTGCTCCAGAATGGCCTTCGCAGCATTGAAGTTGATGAAATAGCATCCAGCCATACGTCCCTTTCTGGCGGGATATAGCATACGCCCCATCTCCCGCTGGCTGCGCGGCACAAAGCGCAGGGCACTGTCTTCGTATGAGATGAAGATGTTTCGGTCGGCGTAGTCCTTGCGATACTCGCTGATGCTTTGCTCGAAGCGTGGAACGAAGTTCTTGTCGAGTGCGATGTCGTCTTCCAGCACCAGAGCACCCTCCAAACCTTCTGCCACAATACGCTCGTAGGCCAGGAAATGGGATACGGTGCAGAGCGCACGGGGAATGCTGCGATGCAGCTGTTCACGCCCGTCCTTCATATACTGGTCGAGCAAAGCCTGGATATGGTCTTCGTCATGTCCTTCATTGACGAACTCATAGTCCATGCCTAGGCTTTTCATCATGCGGTCTATGTGTTCACCGCGCTCTTTCAGGCGGTCTGGGTGAATGACGTAAATCTTCATGTCAAATAGTCTTATATGTGGAAAAACTTTCTTTCAAAGTTGTCTAAGGCTTGTAAGGACTTCTTCACCGTGATTGTTTCATCCCATCCCCGCTGTCGGGCATAGCTGCGTATCAGGTATTCGTAAAGGTCACGACGATGGGTTATGCGTACCATGTTCTGCAGGCACTGCTTGTCGGTAGGCCAACCGTCAGTGAAACGGGAGCGGTTGATGTCAATCATGCAGAAGTGGTACTTTCCATCCTCCTCGCTACAGAGGAAATTGGAAAGGTTCGGATCGCCATGCAACACGCCTTGGCTGTGCATGAGGGCGATTTGGGCGGCCACAGCATCGGCCAGCTCCTTGGGATAGTCTTGCACCTCGCGCAGCAGCAGTGATGTCTCGGTGCCCGGTGTCTCAAGGCTGACGAAATAGCCTGTGGTGAAAAGACCTAGACGGCGCTCTTCCATATAGGCCACGGGCTGAGGGGTGTCAATGCCACGACGCTGAAACTCCTTGGCAAAGAGGAAGGCCCGTTCGGCTTTTGTACGACGGAAGAAGCTGTAGACTATCTGTTGAATGATATTCACGCGTTTGAAACGTTTCACCATCATCGTATGTCCGTCGAGTGTGAAACGCACCACACGGTTGCGGCTGTCATAAACCACATCGCCCTGTCCGTTGGCTATCCGTTGGGGGAAAAGGGCAATGCTGTCAGTAAGATGCTGGAATATGCTGTCTACAACAATCTTCATCTTCTCCCAAATAGTTTGCCCAGTTGTTTCTTTCTATACTGCCTGCGTGCCTGCGGTATCAGGTCTTGGTAGCTGTGCTCAGTGTCAAACAGCATGTCGTCGTGGGCCGTACCTACTTGCAAGGGTGTCATATAGTCGTTGCCGTATGCGGCACGCAGGAAGCTGTCGTAGTCTTTTGGCGCGGGAACTTCAATATCTTGGAAGGGCAGCATCACTGTGTCGTCGAAGATATGCTTGTCAAACACGATGTTATAGCCGCTAAAGCTGATCTCTGCCACTTGGCGGCATTGTGAGAGGTTGGTGGAGCGCAGCACGTCGTCCACCTCTCGGTAGATGTTCGTCCAGCCCTTTCGCCATACCTGCCAGCGGCACTTCCACTTCCTGAACACCAGGCCTAACCGTCCTGACAAGAGTATGGGTGTGTCGTAGGCATGAAGGAACCGTGTCACTTTCTTGACACGTTGCAGTATGTACTGGCGTTGTTCAGCATCCTCTGGTACGGCATCAAGAGGAAAGATGTCAATGAAGATGCCTTGGTTGTAGGGACGATAGGAGTCTGATGGGCGTATGGCGGCCGTCAGGGTGTTGCGCAGCTGGGCGTGGCCGTGGTAATAGTGAATGTCGGTATAGGCCGTCTGAAAGAAGTATGGCTGCTTGAAAGCCGTTGGCCCCAGTTGCAGCAGGCGGTCATAGTCATCGCGCATCATGCACACGTCTATGTCGTTGTCCCAGGGTATGAAGCCGCGATGCCTAACGGCACCGAGCAGTGTGCCGTCGGCTACCCAGCAGCGTAGGCCGTGCTCACGACAGACGTTGAGCAGCTGTATCAGCAGGTCGGTCTCGGCAGCCCATACCTTGTTCATGTCATACGAGTTGTTTGGCATGTTCATTCTCGTTGTAGGGTTTGTTGAAGTCTACGTAGTGGAAGCAGTGCTGGCGCTGGTCGTCGTGGGGAGGAATGGTCATGTAGTCGCCGTACATGTGGGTAAGGTATGCATGGGGCTTTTCTACACCCATCACCTCTTTCTCTTCAAACACCACTGGTGTGGGCTGTCCAAGAATCTCCTTGTCAATAACTCCCTTGAAGCCGTCGTCGAAGACGCACACCTTACTGCTCTTGGCGAAAGGATATTTGCGCAGCAGGCGGCGTGTGGCTCTTTGCAGGCGTTGTTGGCCTATCACCTTGCGGCATAGCAGCGGCAGCCAGCTGGAGGGGCCGTGGCCGTGGCGGTAGGGGTCACGATAGGCCATGTAGACGAGCTTCTTCAGTACGTCGTAGCGCACCAGATGCAGGCGGCGCCGCATGGCGTTGGTGGGAACGCCGTCGATGGGAAAGACATCAATGTAGAGACCGCCAAGATAGGGTAGGTGAGCGCGTTCTATCAGGGTGGTACTGGCATCCTGCACCTTGCCGAAGGGTAGGGGATAGGTGGGGTCTGTCTCGTAGCTCACAAATTCGTATGGATCAGCCAGCCACTCGTTGGCGTGGGTGATGAACGTCTCGTAGTCCTCGCGTGGCATGGCGATGTCGAGGTCGTCGTCCCAGGGGATGAACCCTCCGTGGCGCACAGCTCCAAGCATTGTGCCGTCATATATATAATAATGTAAGGAGTGCTCACGGCACAGCCTGTCGACAGCCAGCAAGTTGCCGAGGATGCGTAGCTGCAGTTGCCTCACATCGTATTCAATCATTGTAACGTGCAGGAATCTGTATGTGATAATGAGCGAATGCCTCGCGCAGCACTGCGAAGAAGGCCTCAATGTCGGGTGCGTCGATAGTGCCGAGGGCACAGAGACGGAACGTGTTGGTGGTGGAAATCTTTCCAGGGTAGATGGTAAAGCCCCGCTCATAGCAGTAGTCGTGTACAAGCTCGAAGCTCCAGTTCGGGTCATCGGGATAGAGCACGCTGGCCACGAGTCCCGACTGTATGTCGCGGCGTATGGCCTCGCGCAGCCCCATGTCGGCCAGTCCCTTGTGTATGGCATCGATTACCCGGCGGTGTCGTGCGAACTTCGCTTCCTCTCCAACCTCGAAATACTCTTTGAGGGCTTGTATCGTAGCGTAGATGGTCTGCACGGGAGGAGTGAAGTGCATCTCGCCTGTACGCTCGAAGAAGTCGTATTGAAGAAAAAGATTGCAGTAGTAAGACCGTGTGGGATAGTTTTTGCTTCGGCGTATCTCTTCCTCATTGCCAATGATGAACGACAGACCGGCCATGGCCATCAGACCTTTCTGGGCCGAGGCCATGCAGAAGTCTACATTGTCCTCTTCCATGTCGAAGGGTATCATACCAAGTGAAGATGTCGTGTCTACCACGAATATTGCTCCGTGGGCATGAGTCAGGGCACCTATCTCACGGATGGGGTTCAGTATGCCTGTGCCTGTCTCGTGGTGGGTGGTGTAGACCAGTGCGATGTCGGGGTTGTCGTCGAGAGTCTTTTTCACTGCGTCGAGGCAAGGTTGTTCAAAGACCGACGATTGGAGGTCTATGTGAGGCAGTCCGTAATACTGGCATACCTCTACAGCACGTGTGCTGTATGCTCCGTTGTTT
The DNA here is from genome assembly GCA_947303825.1 of uncultured Prevotella sp. Taxonomy (GTDB): domain Bacteria; phylum Bacteroidota; class Bacteroidia; order Bacteroidales; family Bacteroidaceae; genus Prevotella. The sequence continues at coordinate 6,039 of CAMYZK010000099.1, forward strand.
ACAACGAGTGCTTTCTTGCCGGCTGGCAGCAGTGAGTTAAGGCAGATGTCGATGTTGATGGTGCCGCTGCCGCAAAACAGTACGGAAGTGTACTTGTCGGCAGGGGCGTGTGCTACGCGCAGCAGGTCAGCACGCAGGCCCTTCATCATGCCTGCAAACTCTTTTTCACGTGGACAGATGTCGGGCACCACCTGTGCCAGCTTCACGGTGTCGGTTGTTGTGGCGGGTCCTGGGTTTAGCAGGACGTTTCTCTTGATGGTCATTCTTATTATTTCGTTGTTTCTATGTTTCGATAAGTCATCATGCCGGTATTTCGATATGTCGATAATTCGGTGTTTAGATATGTCGAATTAAAGGAAAGGCACCACGTGCTCCTCGGCGTAGTTCAGGTCGTCCTGGTCGTCTATCTCGTACCATTTCAGGCCTTCCTCGCACAGTACATAGACGGGTGATATTTCCTTCGACATGCTCAGCAGCTCGTATTCGTAGCCCAGCTTGGGCTTGTCGGCCACTTTCCTTGCGTAGTCGTTGCACATCTTTTGATAGAAAGCGTTTGACAGCTTGTGTATGCCCACCAGCTCACCGCTCACATTCACTTCGTCCTTGCTTACAGAGCAGTTGGTGAGCACTCCCTGGGCGTTGCGCTCTACATAGTACTGGTCTTGGAACTTGGTGACGGGCGTTATGAGCATTACGTCAGGCTGTGCGCACTCCATCAGGCAGGTGATGGCGCGATGCTCGAACACCAGGTCGCTCTCAAGCAACAGAAAGTCGTCGTCTCCGACGATGTCACGGCAGTTGTAGAGCGTGTACATGCTGTTTGTCTCGGCATATCGCGGACTGAAGCAGCATTCTATTTGTGGGTATTCTCCTGCCAGTTGCTCGTATGCTTCTCTCAGGTAGCCTGTGCCAATGATGATGCGCTCGATGCCGCAGTCTATCAGCGTCTCGATGCTGCGCACCACCATCGCCTTTCCGCCTGCCTCAATAAAACCTTTTGGCTTCTCCTCAGTCATGCTGCCGAAGCGTGTTCCCATGCCGGCAGCCATGATTACTGCTGTTTTTATCATATTTCTTATCAGGGATTTGGTCCATCGCCCCTTCGGGGCTTACAGGGGTTTCCACCCCTGCCTGTGGTCTGTCGCCCCTTCGGGGCTTAACTCTTAACTCTTAACTCTTAATTCTTAACTCCTAGCTCCCCCATAAACGCCTCTTTGTTCTCAATAGGTGTGGTGGTGGGGCGTCCCAGGTCGTCACGTGAGTTGATGGCCACACGTAGCTCCAAGAGTACAGGGCCTTCCAGGTGTTCCAACTGCTGTAGTGCGCTGACTATCTCGTCAGCGGTGGTGGCTGTAAAGGCGTGGCGGTAACCACTGGCTTTGGCTATGGCCGTGGTGTCGAGGTTGAACCCTATGGTGGGTTGTCCTCCAACGCTCTCGTGAGCACCGTTGTTGAATAGTATGTGGAAGAAATTCGCAGGGTGCATGGAGGCTACGATGCCCAGTGCTCCGGTATGCATGATGAAGGCACCGTCGCCGTCGAAGCAGAAGATGCGTCGTGAGGGTTTCTCCAAAGCGATGCCGAGGGCTATTGATGAGCTGTGTCCCATTGAGCCAACGGTGAGGAAGTCGTGGCCGTGTCCCTCGTGACGTGCTTCGCGCAACTCGAAGAGCTCGCGCGACAGCTTGCCGGTAGTGGAGACGATGACATCTTCCTGATGCAGATGGTCAATGACAAGCTTCAGTGCCTCTTCGCGGCTCAGTGGGTTGTCGTTGTGACTGGCGTTCTTCAGCTTGTAGGACCCGAAGGTGCCCTTCCGTATGACTAGTGCTACTGGTGCCTTGCGTTTCATGGCCAGTGCCACAGCCTCCCTGACCTGGCTCACCTCCTCCAGTATCTCGTAGGGAATCTGCATGGCTTCAAGCAGGTCGAGCGTCACCTCACCCTGTTTCACATGCTGTGGCTCGTCGTGCACGCCAGGCTCGCCGCGCCATCCAATCATCAGCACCATAGGTATGCTGTAGACTTTTTCATCGGCCAGCGACAACAGTGGGTTGACGGTGTTGCCTAGTCCGGAGTTCTGCATATAGACCAGAGCAGGCTTGCCTGTTGCCAGGTAGTGCCCTGCCGCTATTCCCACGGCATTGCCCTCGTTGGCGGCTATGATGTGGCCTACCCCCTTCCCCTCCCCATGGGAGAGGCTTGAATTGTCGGTGACGTATGCGCAAAAGTTCTTCAGCAGCGAGTCGGGCACGCCTGTAAACATGTCCACGCCGCTTTCTATCATGAGTTCTATCGTCTGCTGCCAGCGGACCGATG
>CAMYZK010000100.1 GCA_947303825.1 uncultured Prevotella sp.
AATGTCGTGGTGAGGGCACCAGCCTGCAGCGAACCGTGAACGGCACCGGCAGCACCAGCCTCTGACTGCATTTCCTGAACACTGACGGTCTGACCCCAGAGGTTCTTGCGACCACGGGCAGCCCACTCGTCAACATGCTCCGCCATAGGCGAAGACGGGGTGATGGGGTAGATAGCAGCTACCTCCGAGAACATGTAACTCACGTGAGCCGCAGCCTCGTTACCATCACAAGTGATAAACTTCTTTTCTTTAGCCATTTGTTTATAATAAATAAAAGTTACTGAATAGCCTGAAATAATACCTAAAAATAATGATTTGTTTTAAAACGGGTGCAAAGGTACATAAAAAAAATCGATTTGCAAAGCAGAGATTGCAAAATATTGCTAAAACGTAATTGATTTTTATTTCTGGCGATTTTTATTACATTTCCAATACAGTTTTTCGATAGAATTGCAATCAGTGCTAATGAAAGAAAGGTGTGTCTCATTTTGAATAGATTCTGTTAAAGCACGTTAATGATGGTGGCTCCAGTGCAGCATAAGTCTCAATAAAGGTTAAGAACGGTAGCTTTGGTGCAACATAAATCTCAATAAAGGTTAATTGACGGCCGGAAATCTTTACCACTTTTTATGTTGCACTTCTTGCACCTGATAAAGAGAGAAGTGGGAAGTGCAAAGTGTTGCGGAATGTCAAAATGTATATTTATACGGTTTCACCCGGCGGCGACTTTTGGAAATTTGGAGGCGACTTTTTAAAATTTGGCGGCGAGTTTTTTCCAAAAGTCGCCGCCAAATTTTCGATAGCCGCCTCCAGGTGGAAAAACGCATATTTATGCGGTTTCGGGTGCATATTTATGCATATAGGTGCAGGTAGTGCAACATAAATCGGGGTTAAGCCAGCGCGCGCACGAAATACTCTCGTTTTTTCGGACTCCGCGAAGCGCCTGAGCACCTATTGGAGCGCAAGAACCTTTTCGTCTTTGACGGTGAACTTACTCAGTCTTGGAAGAAAAAACAAATTTTGTTTTGTTCTTCACTCGACTTTTCGTACCTTTGCAGGCTGAAAGCATGGAGAAGTTAGAAAGAAACACAGGACTGGTGCTTGAAGGCGGTGGAATGAGAGGGGTGTTTACCTGCGGAGTTCTGGATGCTTTCATTAAGAACGACTGTTACTTCCCCTATGTCGTGGCTGTGTCGGCTGGGGCTTGCAATGGCATGAGCTATATGAGCCGCCAGCTGCGCAGGGCGCGCTACTCTAACATAGACCTGCTGAAAAAATATGGATATATCTCGTTGAAGAATCTCATAACGAAGGGAAGCATCTTCGACCCGAACCTCCTGTACGAGAGATTTCCTAACGGCATACTGCCTTTCGACTACGAGACGTATGAGGCAAATCCTGCCGTCTTCGAGATGGTGACGACGAACTGCAACACGGGTCTGGCCGAATATCTTTCGGAGAAGAAAGACCATCGGAGGATGATGTCCATAGTAAAGGCAAGCAGCTCGCTGCCTTATGTGGCTCAGATAACAAACGTAGATGGCATCCCCATGCTTGATGGAGGGATAGTAGACTCGATTCCGGTGCAGAGGGCTATTGAGACCGGACATCCGTTCAACGTGGTGGTGATGACACGCAACAAAGGCTACCGTTCGAAAGAGAGCGATCACAAGATACCGAGATTCATCTACGGCAGCTACCCTAGGCTGAGAGTTGCTCTGAGCAGGCGTGTAAGGGTGTACAACGAGCAGCTGGAGATGGTGGAGAGAATGGAGAACTGGGGAGAGATAGTAGTGATACGCCCGCAGAAGCCTATGGAGGTAGACCGTATTTGCCGTGACACCGAGAAGCTGGAGAGGCTCTACCAGGAAGGCTATAGAGAAGGAGAACGCTTTTGTGACAGATATAAATTATGACTATTATGAAAAGGACATTTTTGCAATATGCTATGCTGTCGTCGATGGCGATGGCAGTAATGGCATGTAACGGACAACAGAAGAAAGACAATAATGGCAATGATGCTACGGGTGCCGATTCTGTAGGCACTGCAACGGTCAAGGAGAAGAAACTGTCTCTGGAGGAGCTGACACTCCCCGATACTGCCTACGCGTCGGTATCCAAGATGAGCTACGTGGTGGAGTGTGCCGACTCTGGCCCGGCAAAGATGAAGTATTACGACGACCTCTATGCCAATCGCAGCGACCGCGTGATGACCTTCCGCCGCAACTTGATGCGTAATGCCGACTTCGGTGGTCGTGTCACCGGTACTCCCAGCACCATAGAGATAGCTTGGAGCTACACCACTCCTTCGGGCACAGAGCGCTGGGGAGGCGGCTCCGGATGGACCGGACAGCCGCTATATGCCCATTGGACAGCAGCCGAGATGGATAGCTTGCGCAAGGGTGGGGCACCACTAACTGAGAGCTTCGGTGAGGAGGAGATAATGGTGGGCTCACTTTGCGGCATGGGCTTCTTTCTTAACTTCGAGACAGGAAAACCGTCGCGCAAACCTCTTGACCTGCACAATGTTGTAAAGGGTACTATGTCGCTTGACCCGGAGCTGATGAACCTGTACGTGGGACAGGGAGTGCCCAAGGGTGAGCCGATAGGCTGTCAGGCATTCAATTTGCTCAACCATGAGCGTGCATTCTTCATGGCCGACCATAAGTCGTTCCGTGCATGGCAGGCATTCGACTCTTCACCTATCGTGGCCGGAGGATACCTGTTCTGGTGTGGTGAGAACTGCAGTGTGTACAAGTTTGAACGCCTGCCGGGAGGAAAGCTGCGCCGGCTAGACGTGCTGAGATACAGGGCAAAGGGCGGTGCGCCTGGAATAGAGACCAGCATCTGCATCTACCGTAACTACGGATTCTTTGGCGACAACAACGGCAACATAGTATGTGTAAACCTGAACACCATGAAGCCGGTGTGGTACTATGACAACCACGACGATACCGACGGCAGCATTGTGTGCCGAGTGGAGGATGGGGTGCCATATATCTATACTGCCTGTGAGGTGGACAAGCAGGGTACTCGCGGCACCTGTCACTTCCTGAAACTGAAAGCCCTCACAGGCGAGTTGGTGTGGGAACGGCCAATACCCTGCCATCGCGTAGACCTGGGCAACAAGGTTCTTGACGGTGGTATGTATTGTACACCGCTACTAGGACAGGGCGACTGCCAGAACCTAATCTTTGCCAACATCTGTCGCAACAGTGCCGACCCGAGTCGTGGCCAGCTTACGGCCATAGACACCCGCACAGGCGAGGTGGCATGGACTGTAGGCTACGGCAACTTCTGCTGGTCGTCGCCGGTGGGTTTCCTTAATGAAGAGCAGAAGATGTTTATCTTCACTGCCGATGCAAGTGGCAACCTCTATCTGGTGAGAGCCAGCAACGGCGAGGTGCTCTGCAAGAAAGCCATTGGTTCTAACTTCGAGTCGTCGCCATGTGTGGTGGGCAATGCTGCCGTTGTGGGATGCCGGGGAAACAAGATTTTCAAGTTCATAATAAAATAAAGGAGGAGAAGTGTAATGAGACGATTGCTAGAGCTGATAAGCTTTTCATTATTAATGTGTTTATTGTCACTAGGCCACGCGCATGCACAAGGCACCGACCTGCTATCGGCCAAGAAGGGCGTCATTCCTGGTGGATATAATTTCTGGGTGTACACCCCCGAGGACTACTACTTCACGCAGGAGACGACACCTCTGGTGCTCTTCCTTCACGGTGCAAGCCTCTGCGGACACGACCTGAACAAGGCCCTGCGCTATGGCACTGTGGCTGCCATCAAGATGGGACGTGACGTTCCGGCATTGGTGGTTACGCCTCAGAATCCTGGAGGCTTCTGGAATCCGAAGAAGCTGAACGACATACTAGAGTGGATGGATAAGAACTATGCCTACGACCATACCCGCGTCTATGTGCTAGGCATGAGCCTTGGAGGTTATGGCACTATGGACTTTGTGGGTACCTATCCCGAGAAGGTGGCAGCTGCCATGGCTCTCTGTGGAGGCTGCACCCTGAAAGACCAGTCGAAGATGGGCGATGCCCCGCTCTGGATAATACATGGCACTGCCGACCGTTCCGTGGGTATAGGCCAGTCGCAAAAGGTTGTCAATGGAATAAAGGCTAAGGGCCACGACGAGCGTCTGCGCTTTGAATGGTTGCCTGGAGCCAATCACAGCGAACTGGCCCGGTATTTCTATTGTGCCAAGACCTACGAGTGGCTCTTCTCACACTCGCTGACTGATCCTGGAAGACCTGTCAACCGCACTATCAACATAACAAAGGCAGAGCGCGACCAGGCTTACCGTGACATGATAAGACGTGGTGAGCAGCTAGAAATGGAGTAGGGGAGTTAGGAGTTAATAGTTAAAATGAAATAAAAGAAAGAAATGAAAAAAGTTATTCTCACGGGCGACCGCCCGACAGGTAAACTGCATCTTGGACATTTTGTGGGTTCCCTACGTCGAAGGGTAGAACTGCAGAATGCCGGCGACTATGAGCGAATGTATGTCTTCATGGCCGATGTGCAGGCGTTGACCGACAACGCCGACAATCCCGAGAAACTGCGCCAGAGCATTGTCCATGTGGCACTCGACTGGATGGCTGCAGGATTGGACCCGGCAAAATGCACACTCTTCATACAGAGTCATATTCCAGAGCTTGCCGAGCTTACCACCTATCTTATGAATCTTGTCACGGTGAGCCGCGTCCAGCGCAATCCAACGGTGAAGACCGAGATAAAGATGCGTGGCTTCAGTGGTGAAAGCATTCCCCTGGGCTTCTTCTGCTATCCTGTCTCACAGGCTGCCGACATAACGCTCTTCAAGGCTACTACCGTTCCGGCAGGCGAAGACCAGGAGCCTATGCTTGAGGTGACACGCGAGCTGGTAAACCGTTTCAACAATACCTACGGCCCCGTGCTGGTAGAGCCAAACATCATGCTGCCAGAGAATTTGACGGCACGGCGTCTGCCCGGTACCGACGGCAAGGAGAAGATGTCGAAGTCATTGGGCAACTGTATATACCTGAGTGACACTGCCGACGAGGTATGGCAGAAGGTACGTTCGATGTACACCGACCCGCAGCACCTTAATGTAAGTGACCCTGGACACGTGGAGGGTAATGCCGTCTTTACCTATCTTGACGCCTTCTCGTGTGACCAGGACTTTGCTGACTTCTGGCCTGAGTATCAGAACCTGGACGAGATGAAAGAACACTATACCCGTGGTGGACTGGGTGATATGAAGTGTAAGAAGTTCCTTAACCAGGTGCTCAACAAGTTCCTGGAGCCGATGCGCGTGCGCCGTCATGAGCTGGAGCAGGACATTCCCGAGATTTACAACATCCTGCGCAAGGGAACCGAACAGGCCCGCGAAGTGGCTGCACAGACCATGGACGAGGTGCGCCGCGCCATGCGCATAGACTACTTTAACGACACTGAGCTGATAAGCCAGCAGGCAGAGGCGTTTAGAGTTAAGAGTTAAGAGTTCTTTGCAGAGAACTCCGCGAAGTGTCTGAGCACCCACGGAGCGCAAGAATTCGACAGAGCCAAGCGGAAAATCCGAGCGGAAAAATAAGAGTTGAGAGCTTAGAGTTTAGAGTGATTGCTAGCGGCGAGTATGAGAAACTCTAAACTCTACACTCTAAACTGACTGCCGAGGTAATCATATCTTTCATCTGTCATCTAATAATAGCTGATGGTGCGCTCCTTTCTTTCTTCGCCCCGTTTTGTGTTGTTGCGTATCCAGACAGTCCAGTTTCCTTGAGGGTCGTAGCTATAGGTATTCTCTTCTGATTCCTTGATGTTGCCATCGGCATCCATTCTCTTCAGAGTCACAGTGTTACCATATTTGTCTAATGTCTCTTCGCTTCTTTGTTCTATTGATTCTTTTCCATTCGCATCGGTGAGATAGACCACAGAAGTGTTCTTGTCTTTACCTCTAGTGACTGCCGTTCTGTGTACCTTCCCCTCAAAGTCGACTCTTGTTACCTTGGTGGGGAGGCTGTTTTCGTCAAGCTGAATATCCTGGTTAACCATTCCCCCCTTGATGTTGAGCATCCGCTTCATCCTTCCGCAAGGATAGTACTCTATTACCATCTTGTAAGACGATACACCATTGTTTATGTGGTCAAAACTGATAATTCTCTCTTCCGGCTTTTGCTCGTAAATCTCGGTGAAGATGGTATCGCCGTCAAGTATCTTCACGGCGTGTGTCAGCAGGCCTTTGTCATCGTAGAAGAAGGAGTAGTCGCCGCGATATTCCCCATTCTCATTGAAGTAAGTAGACTTTAGGAAATAGCCAGGCTTCTTGTATGTGTGCTTGATGGTTTGGCCAAACGAACCATATTCTTTCTCAGTGTCTATATATCCGTCGGAATTGAAAGTTGTGGTTTTCCTCAACTCACGTTTCATGTAAGGTGGTTTCAGCCCTCGTCTTTGGTACTCGGCCAGGGTATCGGCATGCAGGTATTTCTGCTCATATACATCATACTCGTTCACCTCTTTCACTTTGCCCTTCAGGTGTCCTGCCTCGAGGTCGGTCATGCCTTTCAGCTGCGCGTTGGCGTTTACTGTAAATGCCAGCAGCATTGACAGTGCAGCAATGGTCATCTTAATCATTCGTATTATTTTTATATTCAACATCTGTAAGTCTTGCTCACTTAGACGAAATGAAATCTTCTTAACTCTTAACTCTTAGTACGGCAGGGGCTCGTCGTTAGGCATGGGTAGGGGAGCTTCGTCGCCAAAGGGTCCGTAGCCGCTGTCGTTTATTGGTGGCTGGTTGTCGCCGTTTACCTTCGAGCCAAGAATTTCTCCTCCCATAGGGGGTGCATTGTTTCCCAGATGTTTGTCTTCCGGGTTTTCGAATCGGGTGAACTCGCCTCGGAATGAAAGAAGCACGTCTCCGGTGGCACCCTTACGGTGTTTGGCTATGATAATCTGTGCCATTCCGTGAAGGTCTCGTCCTTGGTCGTCCTGATAGATGTGGTAGTACTCCGGACGGTGTACGAAGAGCACCATGTCGGCATCCTGCTCAATGGCACCAGACTCACGTAAGTCGCTGAGCTGTGGGCGTTTGCCCTCCAGTCCTTCACGCGACTCTACGCCACGGTTCAGCTGTGACAGTGCCAGAATGGGTATGTCCAGTTCCTTGGCCAGACCTTTCAGTGAACGGCTGATGGTTGACACCTCCTCCTGCCGCGAGGAGAAGCGCATGCCGTTGGCGTTCATCAGCTGCAGGTAGTCTATCATAATGATTTTCACCCCGTGCTCGCGTACCAGGCGGCGCGCCTTGGTGCGCAGTTCAAAGACCGACAGTCCCGGCGTGTCGTCGATGTATAGTGGTGCTCCCATCAGTGCGGGGATGCGCTTGTCCAGACGGTCCCACTCGTCAGGCTGCAGTTGTCCGTTGAGTATCTTCGAACCTTGTATCTCGCATACGTTAGATATAAGTCTGTTCACCAGCTGCACGTTTGACATTTCGAGCGAGAAGAAGGCCGTAGGCACTTTGTAGTCGGCAGCGATGTTCTTGGCGAGCGACAGTGCAAACGAAGTCTTACCCATGGCAGGGCGTCCGGCAATGATGACAAGGTCGCTGGCCTGCCAGCCCGATGTCTTGTCGTCTAGCTTATGGTAGCCGGTGGGCACGCCAGTGAGTCCGTCTTTGTTCTCGGCAGCCTTATTTATTACCTCGAGTGCATTTTTGATGACGGGGTCTATCTGCGTATAGTCCTTCTTCATGTTCTTCTGCGACAGCTCGAAGAGCGAACCCTCGGCATGCTGCATCAGGTCGTCCACGTCGATGGTCTCGTCGAAGGCTTTCGTCTCCACGTCGCTGGCAAACTGTATCAGCTGACGGGCCAGAAACTTCTGGGCAATGATGTTGGCATGATACTCGATGTTGGCCGACGATGCTACACGGCCCGACAGCTCGGCGATATACACCGGACCGCCGACATCCTCCAAGTTACCCGACTTCGACAGCTGGTCGGTCACGGTAACGATGTCGACAGGCTTCTCGGCCATCGCCAGGTCGCGTATGGCGGCATAGACCTTCTGGTTGCGGGGTTCATAGAAACTCTCGGGATAGAGGGTCTCGCACACGACGCTATAAGCGTCCTTGTCTATCATCAGGGCACCCAGCACCGTCTTCTCTACCTCGAGAGCCTGCGGTTGCAGATGACCATACGTGTTGTCAACGGGCTGTGGTGTACGTCTCTGTCGACGATTTCCATTCGTATTATTGTTTTCAGGCATAGTTGTACATCTTTGGGGCTGCAAAGTTACAAAAAAACGAGGGCAGAACAAAATAAAATCATTTATTTTTTATGCCGAGTGCAGTA
>CAMYZK010000101.1 GCA_947303825.1 uncultured Prevotella sp.
ACGCCCTGTCGGTGTTCGACCAGGCTGCATCGTTCTGCCAGGGCAACATCACCTACCAGAAGGTGATAGAAGACCTTAACGTGCTCGACGCAGAGTACTACTTCCGCATAACCGACCTGGCCATCGACAACAAGGTGCCGGAGGTGATGGTGCAGGTGGGCGAGATACTGGGCAAGGGCTTCGACGGAGGCCTGCTGGTGCAGGGCCTTGCCAAGCACATGCGCAACGTGCTCATGGCGAAAGACCCGCAGACGCTTCAGCTGATGGAGGTGAGCGAGCAGATGGCCGAACGCTACAAGGCTCAGGCTCAGAAGGCTCCGACGACATTCCTCTACGGGGCACTGAAGCTGCTGAACCAGTGCGATCTGAACTACAGACAGTCGTCGAACAAGAGGCTGCTGGTGGAGCTGACACTCATAGAGGTGTCGCAGCTCACACAACCCGACGATGCCGTCAGTGCGGGGCGCAAGCCCCGCAGACTGAAAAACCTGTTTAAGAAGCTGATGGACACCGGAACACCTAAACAGCAGGCGGAACGGCCATCATCGCAGTCCGAAATGAAGTCGGCCCCGCAGGTAGCCGCGACTGCGACAACAACGACAGTAGCTACGCCCGGCACCGGCAATGCCACGGCAAGACCCGCACAGCCCGCACAGGCAGGACAGTCCGCACAGCCACCGCAAAGGTTTAAGCTGTCGGGCATCACAAACTCGTGGAGCAACCTGAGAAGGCAGTCCAGTGCCAAGAAGATGCAGATCCTGCCCACCATGCAGGACGGCAACAGCAAGAATACCGACGAACATGAGACTTTCACACAAGACGACCTGGAGCTGCAGTGGATGTCTATGTGCAACAGGATGCCACAGAGACTGAGCGGCATAGCTGCAAGGATGAAGAACATGAACCCCGTGATAACGCAAATGCCTGAAGTGGAAGTGACCACGCCCAACGAGATCATCTTGGCAGAGATGGAAGCCATAAAGGGCAGCATACTGGCCACGCTGAAGCTGTATCTGCACAACAGCGACATAAAGCTCAATATGAAGGTGACACGGATGGAGGCCCAACAAAAGATACTCACGAGAAAGGAACAGTTTGAACTGATGAGCAGCAAGAACGCCTCGGTGGAAATGCTGAGAGAGGTGTTTGACCTGGAACTCGCGTGATGTTTTTAGATGATAGATGATAGATGAAAGATGATAGATATGATTACCCTCCAGCGGTAGCAAATTCTTCACTCTTCACTCTCAACTCTTCACTCTCAACTCAAAAGATATGGACAGAAAAGAATTTCTAAGAAAGACGAAAAAGGTGGTGAAGACCATCATCAACGTGAACAAATACCTGGTGGTGCTTGCCCTGGGCGTGCTGCTCGTGGGCTTCATTGGCGACAACAGCGTTGTATCGCATCTGCAGAAGAAGCAATACATCAATGAGCTGAAGGCCGAGATAGCCCGTAACGAGAACATCACCAAGGCCAATACCGAACAGATAGCCCGGCTGAAACAAGACAAGAAGGCAGTGGAGAAGGTGGCACGCGAGCATTTCTTTATGAAGATGGACGATGAGGATGTGTTTGTGCTCAGCGACGACTCTACCGCTCCCGAATCTCCCGCAGAAAGCAATGAGACAGTTGAGTAGTCTTCAGAGCGCCGTACTGGCCATCGGTGCCGTGCTGATGCTGGCTGGTGCCGCTATGTGGATGTTTGCCAAAGACGCAGCTCCCTACGTGTTTGCCGTAGGTGCAGTGGCCTTTACTGCCATGCAGCTGCAACAGAGCTATGAAGGCCGTAACTTCACCATTCAGCGTCTGCGACGCATCATGCTGATGAGCGACGTGCTGCTGATAGGAGTGGCCGCGCTGATGTTTGCCGACCACGGAAACCCCTTCGGCCTTGACCACCTGACATGGCTCAACTACATACACAACAACTGGGTGGTGGCACTGCTCATAGCAGCACTCATTCAGCTGTATACAACATACAGAATAGACGCTGAACTGCGCAAAGAGGCAAAAAAACCCTAAAAGGCAGTCGTATTTGCTTAAATTGCGCAAATTTTTTTTCGTACTTCAATATATCGTTGTACATTTGTAGCCCAAAGACAACTGAAACGGAAAAAATGTCAATCTATAAATTCTTCTGTACCGTCGTTGCAGCCTGCTCGGTAGCATCTTGTGCCGAACAGTTTACCGAGAGCTACAACATACAAGGGTCGTCGTCGATAACCATTCCCGACGGCAGCAAGCTCTATCTGCGTTCGTGGATGGAGAACAAGGACCTCGACTCGTGCGATGTGGTACATGGAGATTTTTCCTTCACCGGCAAGCTTGACACCGTGAGGCTGGCTGTCCTGTCGATAGACAAGCCCGGCGCTCCCCCTGTCGTCGTGATTGAGAAGGGCGATATAGTGGTGAACATCGGGGAGATGGGACTGAAGGTAAGCGGCTCACCCCTCAACGAGAAGCTCTACGACTACATTGGCAAGCAGATACAGCTGGAGAACCAGCAGGTAGAGCTGGAGCGCAAGCAGACACGGCTGATGCTGGAAGAGGGAATAGACGAGGTGGCCAGTGCCAAGAAGGTGGCTGCCGAGGTGCAGATGCTGCTCAACAGGGCCGACAGCCTTGAGACACATTTCATCATTGAGAACCAAGACAATGTGATAGGGCCTTTTGCCTTCCAGATGCTCACGCTACCGCTCTGGCAGAAGCTCAATTACCCGCCGCTTACCCCTCAGATAGAGGAGATACTGGGTAAGGCAGGCAACAAGTTCAAGAGCAACTCTTACGTCAGCGAGTACTACAGCAAGGCAAAGGAGTTTCTGGCACGGATGAGAGGCGAACTGCCGGCCGACGACGGGAAAAAGAGCGACGCTGCCAGCGTAGCTGCAGAAAAACAGACACCATGAAGACTTTTATCAAGGGGGGTACAATTGTCAACGAAGGGCACTCTTTCGTTGGCACTGTTGTTATTAATGGTGAAGACATAGACTGCGTGGAATGTGGCTCGACGGCACAGGCCGACGCTGCCGACAGGGTGATCGATGCCACGGGGTGCTATGTGCTGCCAGGAGTGATTGACGACCATGTGCACTTCCGTGAGCCGGGGCTTACAGAGAAGGCCGACATAGACAGTGAGAGCCGGGCAGCAGCTGCCGGAGGCATAACAAGCTTCTTCGACATGCCCAACACCATTCCGCAAACCACAACTCCGGAGGCTCTGGAAGAGAAGTTCAGGCTGGCCGGGGAGAAAAGCCATGTGAACTACAGCTTTTTCTATGGTGCCACAAGCGACAATGCCGACACCTTCTCCCGTCTTGACCCCCATGCCATACCAGGCATAAAGGTCTTTATGGGAAGCTCTACAGGCAACATGCTTGTTGACAGCGACGATGCCCTGGAACGTATCTTCAGGGAGTCGCCCCTGCCGCTTATGACACACTGCGAAGACACCGGCATCATAAGCAGGAACATGGCCGAGGCCAAGGCCAGGTATGGCGACGACCCCGACGTATGGGCCCATCCGCTGATACGCAGCGAGGAGGCATGCCTGGCATCTACCATCAAGGCGATAGAGCTTGCCGTGAAACATGGCACCCAGCTGCACATAGCACATATATCGACAGCCGCAGAGCTGGATCTGATACCCGCCGACTGCCTGCATACCATCACCGCTGAGGCCGCCGTGGGCCATCTGCTGTTTTCGTTTGTAGACTACGAGCGCCTGGGCAGCCGCATAAAGGTGAACCCCGCAATAAAGTCTGCTCGCGACATGATGGCCCTGCGACAAGGGCTCACCGACGGACGCATCAGCGTGGTAGCCACCGACCATGCCCCACACCTGCTCTCGCAGAAACAGGGAGGATGTGCCTCGGCTGCCAGCGGCATGCCCATGATACAGTTCTCGCTGCCTGCCATGCTGGAGCTGGTAACCGACGGTGTGCTGACCATAGAGCGCATGGTAGAGCTGATGGCCCACAACCCGGCACGCATCTTCCAGGTGAGAAAACGCGGATTCCTGCGTGCAGGGTACAAGGCCGACGTGGTGATAGTGCGCCCCGACACCTCCTGGGTTGTCACTCCCGACACGATAGTGAGCAAGTGCAAGTGGAGTCCGATGGAGGGCCACACCTTCAACTGGCGAGTAGAGAAGACACTGTGCAACGGACACTTGGTATATGACAACGGACAGGTTGACGCCGGGTTCCTGGGGCAAAAGATAGAATTCAGATAAGACACGCCACACATGACCCTCTCGCCATTGCTACTACTCGTGTTGTTTGCTCCCGACACATATATCTATATAGGGTGGGGGGTACTTTTGGTATTGTCACTCCTGGCGGTGGTGGTATTTCGCCGCACCAGGCGACGCTGGTTGCGCTTGCTATGCGTGGCTCATGTCATCTTGTTATGGTATGTGTTCCTCTGGGGGAGCTACATAGGTGTGACGAAGCTTGACGTGGTGCGTGTCGAACTGGAATACGATGACCTGCCTGAGGCTTTCGACGGGTATAAGATAGTGCACTTTGTCGATGCACATGTAGCCTCCTTCGACGGATGGCGCGAGAAATACCTCCTGGCTGCCATCGACAGCATCAACGCCCAGCATGCCGATGCCGTGGTGTTTACCGGCGACCTGCAGAACCGTGAGCCATCGGAGGTAAGCAGCCATCTGGCCGTGCTGAAAAGGATTTCTGCCCGCGACGGTGTGTTCAGCGTACTGGGAAACCACGACTATCCCATGTATATGCCGTCGGCCACAGTGCAGGAGAAACAGCAGCATGAGCGCATGACTCGCAAGATGCAGGAGGACATGGGCTGGAAGCTGCTGCTCAACTCCAACAGGACAGTGTACAGAGGCCATGACAGCATTGTTATTGCAGGAATGGAGAACGACGGCACAGGCCGATTCCCTGAGCTGGGCGACATGAAACGCGCTCTCGACGGTGTAGGCAGCCAGGCCTTTGTGGTGATGCTTGAACACGACCCTTCGGCGTGGCAGCGCAAGATTCTTCCCTACAGACAGCGTCAGCCACAGCTGACACTGAGCGGTCACACGCATGGAGGGCAGCTCGCCCTGCTAGGGCTGTCGCCGGCAGCACTAACGTATAAGCATCACACGGGGATGTACACCTCGGGCAAGCGCAAGCTGTTCGTCACCAAGGGACTGGGGGGAGTCATTCCCTTCCGCTTTGGCGTCTCGCCCGAGATAGTGGTGATCACGCTGCACAAGCGGCCTTCGGCCTAAATGAAAGATGAAAGATGATAGATGAAAGATATGATTACCCTGCTTAATCAGATGAAAGATGATAGATGAAAGATATGATTACCCTGCATGCTGACATCAGCAAGACATTCGTCTTTCGCTCGGCTCTGCCGCTTTCTTGCGCTCCGTAGGTGCTCAGGCGCTTCGCGGAGGTCTCTGCAAAGAACTCCTTTCGCTCGGCTTCGCCGCTTCGCTCGTCGAAGAACTCCTTAACAAAAGTCTCTTAACTCTTAACCCTCAACCCTCAACTCTCAACTCTCACATGAAATACCTTTACCGCATCTACCAACTCTTGATTGCCCTTCCGCTTGGGCTTGTTGCTACTGTATTGACCGTACTGGCTGTTGTCATTGGCTGTTCGCTGGGCAACGGGCATTTCTGGGGCTACTATCCCGGCCGGTGGTGGTCGAAGGTGATACTCTGGCTGCTGCTCATCCCCGTAAAGGTAGAAGGGCGTGGAAACATGGAGCGCGGACAGTCGTATGTCTTTGTGGCCAATCATCAGGGAGCCTTCGACATCTTCCTCATCTACGGACATCTGGGTAGGAACTTCAAGTGGATGATGAAGCAGTCGCTAAGGAAGCTCCCGCTTGTGGGATGGGCATGCGCAAAGAGCCATCAGATATTTGTCAACAAGCACGGGGTGAGCAACATCAAGAAGACCTACGATGCTGCCCGCAGCACGTTGCAGGGAGGAACGAGCGTAACGGTGTTTCCCGAGGGATCGCGCACTTTTACCGGTCACATGGGGCAGTTTAAGAAGGGTGCCTTTGCGCTTGCCGACGAGCTTCAGCTGCCTGTGGTGCCTTTGACGATAAACGGTTCGTTCGACATTCTGCCCAGGATGCGCGACGGACACTTTGTGACGTGGCACAGGCTCAAGCTCACCATTCACCAGCCCATATACCCCACGGGTCAAGGCCCTGACAACATACAAGCGACGACATCACAGGCTTACGATGCCGTCATGTCGTCGCTGGAAGGAAAGTATCAGGGATACGTTGAGAACCCTGACCAATAAGCTGCAGACTCACTAGTGGCTCTGCTTGCCCGAGAGTGCTGCTGGGCGCTCTAGTGGTCGTACTTTGCCAGGAAAGAGATGTTGTATGTCTCGTACTTGTTGAACTCACTGGAGTTCACCTCATCGCGCCAAGGCGAGTACCAGTCCTGGGAGTTGAAGTATGCCCTGAGACGTGAGTCCTTGAAGCGGCGTCCGTGGCGGGCATAGATAGAGTTCTTCAGCACGCGCACCTGTCCTGCATCCAGATATTTTATATCGCTATAGTTGGCATAACGTGTGGAGAGCCAGTCATACTGAGTGCCCCAGACGGTGTTTGACGAATAATAGTTCTTCGACTTCCGATTTGTCGTCGTGTTGTTCTTGCGGGGGATGGAAGGCTGTGCTACAGCCTGTACGGCAGTCATCGACAGGAGTGCCACGGCGGCCATCATCCACATCTTTCTTCTTAATGTCTTCATGTCTTTGAGTTTTTAAGTTATTCAGTATTTAAGTTTCTGAGTTTTGGGGTTTCTGAGTTTTTGAGTTTTCATAGAAAAGCCATTCGTCTTTCGCTCGGCTCTGCCGCTTTCTTGCGCTCCGTAGGTGCTCAGGCGCTTCGCGGAGGTCTCTGCAAAGAACTCCTTTCGCTCGGCTTCGCCGCTTGGCTCGTCCAAGAATTCCATAGCATTCAGTCAGAGAGCTGGTTCAGGCGAGCTATGTATTTGCCTATAATATCAAACTCCAGGTTCACCGTTGTTCCCACTTCTATGCAGTGGAAATTGGTATGCTCCATGGTGTATGGTATGATGGCCACCTGGAAAGAGCTGGGCACTGTTGAGCTGCCCTGGGTAGGGTTGCACACCGTGAGCGACACACCGTTGACAGTCACGCTGCCCTTGTCTACGGTGAAGTAGCCCCGCTTGGCCATCTCTATGTCGGCCAGATACTCAAAGGTGAAATAGGTGCTGCCCTGGGCATCCTCCTTTGCTGTGCACACGGCTGTCTGGTCTACATGCCCCTGCACTATATGACCGTCCATCCTCCCGTTCATCAGCATGGAACGCTCCACGTTCACCTCGTCGCCAACAGCCAGCATGCCCAAGTTTGAGCGTTCCAGCGTCTCCTTCATTGCTGTCACCACGTATGCCTTCTGCTCACGGTCAACGCTCACCACCGTAAGGCACACACCATTGTGAGCCACACTCTGGTCAACCTTCAGCTCGTGGGCAAAAGAGCACGTCAGCGTGAAGTCAATATTTTCTCTGTCTCTGCTTATCGCCACGACAGTGGCAAATTCTTCTATAATACCTGAGAACATATATTTATCTTATAAAAAAAAGGACCGTGCCAGCGAAGTGATGAAAACTCCTTTGTTACAAGTTGTGGATGCTCTCCTCCGTTGTAATCCGCCGGCAAAATATAGCTTGGTTAGCGGCCCGCCATTGGCAGGAGAAGCATTACCGTTTTCATTATTTATTTGATGAGTATCCCTATCTGCCTGACACGGTCCAGTTTGTTCAGTCTAATATCTCGTAGTAGTCAGTTTCCTTATCATCAGCAGGCTTCTTGTTGTCTGCCTTTTTCCTTATCTTGCCCAGCACCCATCCTATAAGACCTGCCGGTTGCTGCCCGTCGCCGGAAGAGGGTGCGTATGCCTGTTTTATCTTTCTCTGCCTGCGCAGCATTATCTCTATGCTTATCAGTGCTGCCAGCACCATGTAGATCCAGATGGCATGCTTGGAGAGTAAGAACGGTGGCGGCACCACTATTGCTATCTCCTTTACATCAGCCCATTCGGGCGATTCAAGAAGGAAGACTTTCACCTTGAAGCGGTAGTTGCCTGTAGGCAGTCCCGGATAGGATGCCGTGCGGCTTTTGTCGGCATTCTGCCATGTCTTGTCATAGCCTTCCATCATGTACTGATAGTGCACACGGTGCTGCAACTGGTAGTTGAGCGATGCAAACCTGAATGAAAGTTTGGTGTTATGCTTCTTCAGGGTAATCTCTTTGCTGTCGGGCACATAGAAGCTGAAGTTGTCATTAAGGCGAGGACTTTGCAGCACACCGTCG
>CAMYZK010000102.1 GCA_947303825.1 uncultured Prevotella sp.
GGAACGAGGAGAAACTGCTAATACCCGATGGTACCTATACTGTAGTGTGCCGTGATGGACACATTGACGAAAACGGAATGGGACAGATAAGCGGAGGAGAAGTGAGTGTGCCACGCCAGTCGGCACTGATAATGTATAAGAACTAATATACAAGGCACTGAAAACGCATAAGAACTAATCTACAATTATGAAGAAAAAAATTATTGCAACACTTGCCACACTGGTGGCACCCGCATCGCTGGCAGCACAGAACACGCCATTGCTGCAAATGGAGAACCTGGACAGGGGGGTAATAGCACTGCCACTGAGCGGAAGCGGCAACTTTGTGAGCTGGCGCTTCCTGGGTACCGACGACGAGGATGCCACAACCTTCGACCTGCTGCGCAATGGCACGCTGGTAAAGTCGAACCTCTATGTAACTACAAGGACACCTCCGGTGCTCGCACAGCAACCTACCAAATAGTGACAAAGGTTAACGGAGTGGCACAAGACACTACCGAGGCCGTTGCCGTGTGGAGCCAAGTATACAAGCCCATAAAGCTGGAACGCCCCGCTGCAGGAAAGACTAAGCCCTACACAACGACGATAAGCAGCGAGACTGTATCTTTTCCCAACGGACAGGACTACGACTACTCACCAAACGACATGTCGGTGGGTGACGTCGATGGTGACGGACAGTATGAACTGATAGTGAAGTGGGACCCGTCGAACGCTAAGGACAACTCGCAGAACGGAGTGACTGGCAATGTCTATATTGACTGCTACAAGCTGGACGGGACAAAGCTGTGGCGAATAGACCTTGGAAAGAACATACGAGCCGGCGCACACTACACACAGTTCATGGTCTATGACTTTGACGGTGACGGACGAGCCGAGATGATGTGCAAGACAGCTCCCGGCTCGATAGACGGACAGGGCAGCTATGTGAACCAGGCTGCTACCGACGAGAAGATAAGATCGGCCAGCAACGAGCGCGACTGGGTGAGCGAGGGGGCCGGGCGCATAAACGGAGGACAGGAGTATCTCACCGTCTTCGATGGCTCTACAGGACGTGCCATACATACCATTGCCTATTATCCCAACCGCAATGCCAAGGCACAGCTGAGCGAGGCTGCAGGAACATTCAACTGGGGGGCTGGCAGCAAGAACGACACCGGATCGTATGGCAACAGGGGTGAACGCTATCTGGCTGCTGTGGCCTACATCGACGGCACAGACAGCCCTGCCTGCGGCATCTTCTGTCGAGGATACTATACCTACGCATACGTATGGGCTGTAAGCTTCGACGGAGAGAAGCTGCGCCCGCGATGGCTGCACGGCTCGGACGCCACCACCAGCTACAAGCTGACAACATGGGACGCGGAGGGGAAAGCCACCACCAAGACCGTCACCGGATGTAAGCCCACATGTGGCAGCGGCAGCGGAACGATGTATGCCAACGGCAACCACAACATGAGCGTGGCCGATGTCGACGGCGACGGATGCGACGAGATAATATGGGGATCGTCGGCATGCAACAACGACGGACGTCTGCTTTACGCCACGGGCTTCGGACACGGTGATGCCATTCACCTGAGCGACCTGGACCCTACAAGGCCTGGACTGGAAGTGTTTCAGGTGCATGAGGAGAAAGGCACATACGCCTGGGATGTGCACGATGCCGCTACGGGCGAGATACTGTTCAAGGGAGGCCCAGAAGGAGTGGACAACGGCAGGGGCATAGCAGCACAGCTGGATGCCAAACATCACGGATTCTACTTCAGCTCGGCTAGTGACAGGCAGCAGCGTAGCGCAGTGACCGGCAATGTGGTGTCGACAGGACAGACATCGGTCAACTTCCGCATATACTGGGACGGAGACCTGCAAGACGAGTTGCTCGATGGTACCAAAATAGACAAGTGGAACGGCAGCGGCACATCACGAGTTTTCATCAACAGCAAAAACCCATACGACTATAACTCCAGCAGCTCATGCAACGGCACAAAGGCTACACCATGCCTGCAAGCCGACATACTGGGCGACTGGAGAGAGGAGCTGATTCTATGGTCTACGGCAGACAAAGCCACCATCAACATCTTCTCGTCGAACACATCTACAGCCTATCGCATCCCTACACTGATGCACGACCATGTCTATCGCATGGGAGTATGCTGGCAGAACACTGCCTACAATCAGCCGCCACATCTGGGATATTTCTTACCTGATGCCATGAAACCATACCTGTTGGGAAGCACAGACTTTACTGGTTCGGTAGGAGAAGAGGTGACATGTGAGCTGAAATGGCGCTATGCCAAGTCGGCCTTATTACTTGCCACAATAATGCCCGACGGAACACGGAAGACATACGCCGTGCCCGAGGGTTTCGAGAAGATTATAGACAGCGGCACGAATACTATCACCATCTCGGGAACGCCTCATGAGCAAGGGCTATACCGCTTTGCCATAAAACTGACAGGAAGAGGAGGAGAAGTGGTAAACGACACAATATCGCTTGAGGTAACGGGCACTCAGTCGGGCATTGCTTATGCGACAAGCTCACCTAAAGAGAAAGTAAAGGTATACGACTCGGCCGGACACTTTGTTGGAAACACGCTACAGGGACTGACAAAAGGACTCTACATAGTAAGACGAGAGTCAGCAACAGGAGTGAAGACCGCAAAAGTGGTGAAGCAATAGCGAAAGAAGGTGCGCGATTGTAAAAAAACAATAAATATTTTATGCTTTTAGCGGCTTTTGCGTTTTTTTGTTTAACTTTGTAAATCATATCTGACAATAAAGATTCAAACGCTAACCAATAACACATTTAATGACTATGGCAGACAATGCACAGCTTATTGCCCAGTGTGAGGCAAAGGCAAAAGAATGGCTCGCTCCGGCCTTTGACGAGGAGACACGCAAGGAAGTACAGGCAATGCTCGATGCAGAAGACAAGACAGCTCTCATCGATGCTTTCTACCAGAACCTGGAATTTGGCACAGGAGGACTGCGCGGCATCATGGGTGCAGGAACCAACCGCATGAACAAGTACATCGTAGGCATGGCAACACAGGGATTCGCCAACTACATACTGAAAGCCTTCCCTGGACAGCAGAGCTCTGTCGTTGTGGGGCACGACTGCCGCAACAACGGACGTATGTTTGCAGAGACAGTGGCCGACATCTTCTCGGCAAACGGCATAAAAGTATATCTCTTTGAGAGTCTGAGACCAACACCAGAGATTTCATTTGCCATACGACAGCTGGGATGCCAGGCAGGAGTGAACGTAACAGCCAGCCACAACCCTCGCGAGTATAACGGATACAAGGCCTACTGGGACGACGGTGCACAGGTGCTCGCACCACACGACACAGGCATCATAGACGAGGTGAACAAGGTGAAGATAGAGGACGTGAAGTTTGAGGGAAACAAAGACCTTATTATACCTATAGGCGGAGAGATGGACTGGGACTACATACAGGCCGTAAAGGAGGCTATGGTTGACCAGGATGTCATACTGCGCCAGAAAGACCTCAACATAGTCTACTCTCCGATGCATGGCACCGGACGCGTCATCATCCCTATGGCACTGCGCTCATGGGGATTCCAGAACATACATGTAGTGCCCGAGCAGATGGTTATTGACGGTAACTTCCCAACAGTAGTAAGTCCCAATCCGGAAAACGCCGAGGCAATGACACTTGGCATGAAACTCGGAACGAAGCTCAATGCCGACCTGGTGATTGCTTCCGACCCCGATGCCGACCGTCTGGCCATTGTGTGCCGCAACCCAAAGGGCGAATGGGAAATACTAAACGGCAACCAGACTTGCATGATGTTCTGCTGGTACATCATTGCCAACAAGAAGAAACTGGGGCAGCTCAAGGGAAACGAGTTCCTAGTAAAGACCATCGTCACCACAGAAGTTATTGCCGAGATAGCCAAGAAGAACGGCGTAGAGCTGCGTGACTGCTATACCGGATTTAAGTGGATAGCCAACGAGATACGCGTCTCCGAGGGCAAGCAGAAGTATATTGGTGGCGGCGAAGAGAGCTTCGGATTCCTGCCGTTCGACAAAGTGCGCGACAAGGACTCACCTGCCAGCATCTGCCTCATCTGCGAGATTGCGGCATGGGCAAAGGACAACGGCAAGACACTATACGACCTGCTGATGGACATCTACGCTGAGTATGGTTTCTCGAAGGAAGTAACCATCAACGTGGTGAAGCCGGGAAAGAGCGGAGCCGACGAGATTAAGCAGATGATGGTGGACTTCCGCAACAATCCGCCACAGGAACTGGGAGGCTCGAAGATTTGCCTGTGGAAAGACTACCAGACACTGCTGGCTACCGACGCACAGGGCAACGCCACAAAACTCAACATGCCAACAACAAGCAATGTACTACAGTGGTTCTGCGAGGACGGCACAAAGATTTCTGTACGCCCCAGCGGTACAGAACCTAAGATAAAGTTCTATACAGAAGTGAAAGATCCTAGCTTCAAGTGCGCAGAAAACTATGAAGGATGCACCAAGGTTGCCGAGGAGAAGATTGAGGCCATAAAGAAGAGTCTTAACTTATAAGTTTTAAGTATCTTAAATTATAGGAGGCTGTACAATTCATATTCTGACTACTCATAAACGGCAGAATGGGAAAGGTTCAGCCTCCTTCATTTTAACAATACGCAAATGTTTATCTGGCAGTGAAACTTAGATTTTCCATACATTACCGCACGGAGTGGGGACAGAACATTGTAATATTGCTCAGGTATATAGACAGTAGCGGTTCGGAACGCTCCGCACGCCTGCCCATGCTCACCCAGGACGGAGAGACCTGGACGGCAGAGACCGCTGTACTGGAGAGCAGGCGCAGCTCGGTAGAGTGGTTCTCATATCTATATATAGTAGAAGATGCAGAGGGAAATGAGCTGCGACGGGAGTGGAATGGAATTGAGCGTTCATATCCCTTCGATGCATCGCGTACACTGCTGCTGGCAGACGTATGGCGTGACCTGCCATTGAACGAACATCTCTACTCTAGTGCATATCAGGTAACCGCACTGCCTACAAGCATCAACGGCGACAGGCAGACGAGGAAAGATACCACACCACCCTACATAGCCAAACTCCCTTACTACCGTAAAACAGTTCTCTTTCGCGTGTCTGCACCACAGCTACTACCCCACCAGCAGCTAGCTGTCATCGGCAGCCATCCGGCACTAGGTTCGTGGAACCCCACACGATATCTGGCAATGGAGAGAGCTGGGAAAGCAGACTGGATGCTGACACTCAATGTAGACTGGCTGGCACTGCCACTAGAGTACAAATATGTAGTGGTAGACAGCGACAACCATGAGCTGACGGCATGGGAGGAGGGAGACAACCGCATCATAGACGGTAACCTTAACGACGGAGAAGTGTTTGTGGCATACGGTGAACCGCTGCGACTCAAAGAGAAGGCATGGCGCATTGCCGGTGTAAGTATACCTGTGTTTGCACTGCGCTCGGAAAATAGTTGCGGAGTAGGAGACTTCGGAGACCTGTTGCTTCTCATCGACTGGGCACAAGAGGTAGGACTGCGAGTAATACAGCTGCTGCCACTAAACGACACCACGACAACAGGACAGTGGGGAGATTCCGACCCTTACAACATTGTGTCGTCATTCAAAATACATCCGCACTATATTGACCTCAACCAGTTGGGAGCATTGAAAGACAAGGACAGAATGACCAGCTTCAGAAGACAGCAGCAAGAACTTAACTCACTGTCCTACAGCGACTATGAGGCAGTAGACAGAGTAAAGATGGAGTATCTGAAAGAGTTCTATGAAGAGCTGGCTAATAAGAATACATATTCTTCTTTCGACGATTTCGTTCAGCAGAATCTGCACCTTCAGCTGAAGCGGGTTGCCGAATATGCAAGGCAAAAAGGAGTGATACTAATGGGCGACATGCCCATAGGAATGAGCAGCAAGGCCACTGACGTGAAAGAGCATCCCGAACTGTTCTGCACTGACTGCTACACAGGCACTCCTCCTGACTCACAGTCGTATGAGGGGCAGAACTGGGGACTGCTATCGTATGATTGGAAAGCCAACGGCTTGGCAGACTATATGAAACGTCGCCTACAGTGGATGGAACAATACTTTGATGCCTTGCGGATAGACCATACGCCAGGATACTTCCGCATCTGGCAGATACCTTCTGAACAGGTGTACGCCGCAATGGGACAGTTCTCACCCGCACTGCCTCTGACAAGCGGAGAGATAGAACTCGCAGGCCTGCCATTCAGACACGACTTCCTCACCAAGCCCTTTATCAACGACAAGATTGTAGACCGCATCTTCGGCATACATGCACAATTCGTACGCGACACTTTCCTTAAGAGAAAAGGCTACGGACTATACAACCTGAAAGAAGAGGTTGCTACACAGAAGCTTGTATATCAACACTTCAAAGACAGCAACGACGAGAACAGCATCTGGATTCGCGACGGATTGTGCCGCCTGGTGGCCAACGTGCTATTCTTGAAAGACATGCATCATGACGAGATGTATCATCCTCGCATTCAGGCTTGGCATGAACCTGTGTTTGGAATACTGTCTGATGAAGAGAAAGAAGCATTCATGCGCATATACAACAACTTCTTCTACCAAAGGCATTCCATGCTGTGGGGAGCAACAGGATATAAGCGACTCGGCTTGCTGCAAAACTCAACAGACATGCTACTATGTGCAGAAAACCTAGGTTTGCAACCCGACTGCGTAGAGCCTGTACTAGACAGCCTGCGCATACTCACCCTGGAGATACAGCGCATGCCAAGGCAAACAGGACTGGAATATGCACATCTGGATGCCAACCCTGTACGCTCTGTTGCCATGGCATCAACACACGACATGGCACCACTGCGGCTGTGGTGGCAAGAAAATGCAGCACAGGCACAGAGATTCTACACTACAATGCTACAGAAGCAAGGTAGGGCACCCGAGCAACTGTCGGTTGTGCTGGCAGAGGAAATCATTGCACGACATCTTTACTCGCCATCCATGATTTGTATCTTACAGCTACAAGACTGGCTTGCCATGGACGGAGAACTACGCTCTAAAAACCTTCGCGAAGAACGGATAAACACTCCTGGAGATGCTTACAACAGGTGGCAGTGGAGAATGCACATCAACATAGAGAAGCTTATCAAGGCAGAGCGTTTCAACAAGAAAATACAGAGGATGATAAAACTTAGCAAACGAAACGACTCATAGTCCGAAAAAAAACACATTACACTTAGCTAAGGACGGCAATAATAGCCTTATTATGCCATCAGAACCTCCAAAAAGCACTAAAATAAGATAATTCTAAAAAAAGTGGCTCCAAAATTTGTAGGAAACAAAAAAAATGTGTACCTTTGCATCCGCTAAACAAAAAAGGATGCACCCGTAGCTCAGTTGGTAGAGCACCTGACTCTTAATCAGGGTGTCCAGGGTTCGAGCCCCTGCGGGTGTACTAAGGCAATAAAAGCGATGAACTAACAAAGTTCGTCGTTTTTGCTTTTAATAGCGGGGAGAGAGCCGCTAACTAACTAATATTAAGATAGTTCTGTAGCATGAAAATATTGTTTAACCATGCAGTTCGTTTGGACAGAATTGGAACTATCTGGACTCTCTTGGACAGAAATGTTTTACCATTTGTCTTACCTATAACAAAGAATGTCTTACCAGAATTAGGCTTTTAGCCCACTAATAGCTACTAATTCTTGTGTAATATAAATAATGCACCAAGACATTGATGGGAGGCCATTCTTTTCTAATGGTAAAGTACCACTCAAACAAGTCTAGCTTACCCTTTGAAGAGTTGCATTCCTTGCAGACCATGATGATATTATCCAAATCGTTGGCACCGCCCTTGCTCCTTGGGAATACATGGTCTTTTGTCAGTTTCGAGGGTTCCATTTCCTTACCACAATACCAGCAGTAGTTGTTCTCCTTAATCTTCGTGATGTTGAACTCAAAGAGATCATGAATATTCCAAAGCCCTTCCTTATATGCTTTGAATG
Organism: uncultured Prevotella sp.; assembly: GCA_947303825.1. Taxonomy (GTDB): domain Bacteria; phylum Bacteroidota; class Bacteroidia; order Bacteroidales; family Bacteroidaceae; genus Prevotella. The sequence continues at coordinate 8,025 of CAMYZK010000102.1, forward strand.
CCTTGGCTCGTATCATGTAACACATGCGGTCGTACTTTGGCTTACCATCCTTCAGCGCATAGTGCAGCATTTGTAGGTTGGCATAAGCATAGTAAAGATACTCGCCAAAATTCTGAAAGGTTTTATTCATTGAATTTCAAGAAGATAATATTTTGCTGCTCTGGGTCGGTGATACCGTAATGAGCAAGAATCATCAAGTCAAGTTCATGTTCTTTTTCTTCAGTGGACTG
>CAMYZK010000103.1 GCA_947303825.1 uncultured Prevotella sp.
ACTACTTATCGTGAGTGGTGTGGATAAAATCGTTGCTCTTGTAGTCTATGTGGAATATCTTCAGTTTATTATCTTTTGATGTTGATAACCATATTCCGGATAAGAACTGGCATGGTTCTCATCGTTCAATAATGCAGGTATGTTGTTTCGTGTCCTTGTCATAGTTAATACCAACAAGTACTATGTTGTTAGTGTATTCCTTTACTTGCTCAGGATATTCTTTCCGTTTGATTTGGTCAATAGCTCCTTGTGCGGTCTTGTTGTATTTTAACTCAATGATAATGGCTGGAGAATTGATATGACTACGCGGGATGAGAACAAGATCGGCAAATCCTTTTCCGCTTGGGTATTCACGGTGTATCACATAGTTGTTTCTTGCAGAATAGTATGCGATACTAAGTACACATGCCAGAGAGTTTTCGTCATTGTAGGACAAAATACTGGTATTCGTATCATGGACAGCCTCAATACCATGGCAAACTGCTTCAGTGTTCCCATTCAAGGTGTCCTGCAACAATTTTTCAGACTTGTAAAGGGCTTCAACTACAGGCTTCCAGTTAGTGGACTCTACGGCATTAGCCATCTCACCCTCAACTTCCATGTTCGGAATGTAACACTCGTCTTTTCGCCAGTTATATGACAAATAGCCTAAATGTATCAATACTGTCAGCACATCGTCTTTTGATGATATGGTAGATATGTCGTTTTGGAACTTCGTTGGATTAACCTTGCATCGCCCACCACCGAGCATATTGATGATGTCATCTTTTAGTCCGTCATAATTCATCTGAATATAGTGAGCAACAGCATCAAAGGCCCCTGTAGATGCCCAATAGCTGCGGCAACGGTGGCTATAGACAGCCTGAATTACACTGTTGGGATTAAACATGGAAAGTTCATCGCCAATCTGATAGCCGTCATACCACTTCTCCAGTTCTCCGAACTCCATTCCCATTCGTTGTGAAAGGTCTTTGACCTCTTGTTTGGTAAAGCCAAAGTACCGGTCCATATTCCGGGGTTCAACCATTGAATACTCCCAGAAATTATTCAAGGCCGACTCCGTTTTGTATTTTTTGATGGGCAGTATTCCCGTCATATAGACAGCTGCAAACACTCTATTTGCATTAACCTCCTTAAACATACGGCGCAACCAGTTTACATAGTCATCCATGGCCGATGTTCCTGATTTGAATTCACGACAGATGGCATCCCATTCGTCAATAATCATAATGAATTGCTGTTGCTCGTTTTCAGATATGGAAATCAGTGCCTGCATCAAGTCTAATGTGTCATCTACTGATACATTAGGGTAGGCTTTAAGAATGTCTCTTTTCAACTCTTCCTGTATGTGTACTACAATATTCTCATCTTTGAAACGAGTGACAAAAGCGGTCATGTCGAGATAGATGACTGGGTATTTGTTAAGATGGGTTTCAAATGTGGAATCTTTTGAGATTTCTAAATCAGCGAATAGTTTTCTTGAATCACATGAATGATCATAATAGGCGCAAAGCATTTCTGCCGCCATAGACTTTCCGAACCGTCTACTTCGTGTTACACAACTAAACCTACGTTTCGAGTTTATTGTATTATTGATGACTGCAATAAGTCCCGATTTATCAACATACTCTCCATTACGGGCTGATTCAAATCCGTTATTGCCAATATTGATATATGTACCCATACTCGTGATGATTATTGTTAAAGTCGTTGCAGTGATATGAAAAAAGTTAGCACTAAGCAGGAAAGAGGTGGGAAGACGCCCATATCTTGTTACATGCCCCACGCAACGATAGTATGGGCTTTATTGGTGTAAGATTTGTGCCAGATACGCTCTTCCCATGTTTTTTGCTGTGAGCGTCGAAGATGATAAAGTGGCCTTCGTCAACAGAGCCAACACGGCCCATGTGAAGGTTTGTCCGTCCCCTGCTCAAGCCGTATTCCCGGTCGATATAGCTTCCTACATTGACGATACGCTGTAAAAAACACTGAAGGAGTAGCTGTAGGGCCTGGAGCACAAAATAACGCTTATGGCTGATTAGTGTTAAGACATCCTCCAGGTCTAGGCGTGTCAAAGGATTCAGTGTGTAACTGTCCCCCAGATTGTTAGGCCCTGCTGTGTTAAAGAATCTTTCCATGGCGCTCAATGTTTATTTGCAAAGAGAGAAAAAACGGGATAGTAAAAGGTGACTACTTATCGTGAGTGGTGTGGATAAAATCGTTGCTCTTGTAGTCTATGTGGAAAATATTCTTAAGCATGCGCAGTGCCAATGCAGGAAAGGCAAACACATTGCCTAGAGAACGAAGTCGCAAGGGGGCCGGGATGGCGGTGAGCAGTGATATGACAAGAACTGTAAGCAGAATCCACCACTTGATGCTCCATACGGGAAAGAATATGGTTATGATAATGGGTATGATGGTGAGCAGGGCAATGAGTATGGAGCGTGGAATGAGTGCCTGTTGCAAGGTCTTGTCCATATAGTTGATGTTGCCTTTGCAGATGGCTTTTGGAATATATGGAACCATGAGCACCAGTGTCTGTATCTGCCCTGTCATCCAGCGCAGGCGCTGTCGTTGGAAGTTGTCCTGACTACTGACTTTCTCGTCCATCACGTGAATGTCTTCTGCATAGCGAATGAAGATGTTCTGCTTCATGAGCAGAGCCTCAAGCTCGCGGTCTTCCACAGCAGAGTTGAGATGTACCACATTATCGGCAAACCATTGGTAATCGAAGCACATGCCCGACCCGATAAGGGCCGACGACATGCCGATGCGTGTGTGCCCTTTGCGGAAGATGGAGTTGTTTATCTCTTCGCTAATACCATCAAGCATTGCTATGTCGTTGTTGGAATTCTTGGCCGTGCGGTGACACTGAATAGCCCTGTGTCCGCAGTTGCATTCTGCATTGAGGTGTGCGAGGAAGTCAGGGCCCACCACATTGTCGGCATCGAGTATCACCACGTAGTCGTAGATACTTCTTCCATCCTCTTTACAGGCTTCGGTTTCTTTGACAGCAAACTGCAGTGCCTTGGCTTTTGAACTCTTTTCAAATGTGGGCTGGAGAACAGTCACAGGCAGCTGTGCCAAGGCCTGGTTGGTTTCCGGCTGCATGTGGTCGGATATTACAGCAACATGATAGAGGTCCTTGGGGTATTGCTGTTTTACGAATTGTGTTACAGAGTGCACTATTACTGCATCTTCCTTGTAGGCTGGAAAGAGGACAAGGAAACTATGGCGTTGTGGCTTTGTGCTGGAAGTCTTTTCCTTGCGCCGTGGCAGCAGGGAGCAAAGGGCAAAGAAGAATATATAGACTGTAGAGGCTGCAATGATGAGCCATAGCAGCCAGTCTGCGATGTGAAGAAGAGTATTTCCCATCTAGTATCTTCGCTTCTTTTTCTTTTTCTTCTTCTCTTTAATGCCTGATACCCATCGGCCTGTTTCTTTAATACGGGTTGATGCCTCGTTGCGTCCGGCCCTGAAAATGTTTATCAGGCCCCAGATGCTTATAAAGGGTGCACGTAGAAAGTCCTTGTCCCAGTTTTTGTCAACAAGATAGTCGGGCGTGGCAAGTGAGAATGCGAAAAGTATAACGGCAGCTACAATCCACCATTTCACGGCTTGCGAGAAATAGATGAATGGCATGACAAGTCCCATAACGGCAATGATGCCCACAAGAATGGTTCGTGGAACTAGCATCCATTGTAGTAGCTTGTCTATATGGTCGTAGTTGCGGGTGATAATAGCCTTGGGCAGAAAATGTATGTTGCTCACTAAGGCATGAAGCTGTGTGAAAATCCATCGGCTGCGCTGGGCGTTGAGTTCCTTAAGGTCACGAGTTTTCTCATCGTAGACGTGTATGCCTTCAAAGTAGTCTACAAATATGCCGTCGTGCATCAGCATTGACTCAAGGGCCTTGTCTTCGCCCAGGGTGCCGCGAATCTTCATTATATTGGTCTTGAACCATTGGAAATCGAAAACAATGCCCGAACCGTTGAGTGAGGCAGAAAGGCCCAGAACCTGATGGCCGTGGCGGAATATGGAGTTGTTTATTTCCTCGAAAATGGAGTCCAGGCGTGCAGAAGGAGTATCGCGGTTGGCCGACAGGCGGTGGGTCTGGATAACCTTTGTGCCAGAAAACGAATAAGCATCGTTTACTTCGTCAATGTATTCGGGTTTGATGATGTTGCCTGCATCAAGCACCAGCACTGCATCGTATATCTTGAACTTAGGAAGATTGAATACTGCATATTGAAGGGACTTTACCTTGGAGCTTTCCTTGAAGTCGGGAGTAAGAAGAGTGATGGGCAACTGTGCTAGCTGCATGTTGACAATCTCGCTTTGGTGATCGGAGATGACCACAATGTCGAACAATCGCTGAGGATAGTTCTGGCCTAAAACAGAGTTGACGGTCTTGCGTATTACGTTGTCCTGACGATAAGACGGGATTAGTACAATGAAGCGGTTCTGTGTCTTGGCGTGCTTTACTTGGTCGCGATGCTTGAAGAGAGAGGCAATGGCGAAAACAAGGAAATACAGCACTGTCAGCGCAACAACGGCAAACAGGGTATAGTCAATTATCGTTATTATCCACCAGAAGTTCATAAACGTTTTCTGATATTTGTTGCAAAAGTAATAAAATTCTTCTTAATGGCAAAAATATTACTCGTTTATTTTAGGTGTTGACTATTTGCCTTGTACTTTTCCTTTAGGACTGAATGCCCGGAATCCTTGTACTCCTCTGAAAAAATCGCAGACACCCGATAGTGTTGCTCTGGAAACGGCTACCTTCCTTTTTGCAATGTTCTTGATGATGTCGCGTGGAGCCACTAGGAAGATAAGGTAGGCGTATGTAAGCCAACGGCGTGGTGCCTTGATGTTTCTACGTGCAAAGAGCAGACGGTTGCGGGTGATGTAATAGGTGCGCAACGGACTGTTTTGCCCTGTAGTGCGACTCTCTTTATGGAAGACGGTCAATACTGGGTTGTACCAAATGTCAAACCCCGCACGTCTTATCATCATAGACCAGTCTAGCTCTTCATAGTAAAGAAAGAAACAGGTGGGCATAACCCCTGCGGCAGCAATGGCCTTGCGGCTTACCATCATAGCTGCACCATGGGCGTATGGAGTGGGGTGGGGCGTGTCGTACTGGCCGCAGTCGCTTTCACCATAGCCGATAGAGCTGTTGCGCATCGTAACAGAAGAAAGAGGCGTATAGCCAGCATACTGTATGGGCTGGGTGTCCCAAGTGAAACGCAGTTTCGGGCAGACAGCTCCAATAGAGCTGTCCTTCTTAAGGAAAGAGACCAGTGACTGTAGTGATTTGAGCTTGTCTTCGTTGTTGCCTTTCAGGATGGTATCGTTGTTGATGAAAAACAGATAGTCACCCTGTGAGGCCTCAATGCCAAGATTATTGCCTCCGGCAAACCCGAGATTCGTGTCGCTGCGTATTACGCGTACCTGTGGATAACGCCTAGAGAGCTCGGAAGCCTCGTCAGCCTTTGAGGCATTATCTACAACAATCACCTCAATGGACTCATCAGAAGGTATGCTTTCTATTAGCTCGCATGTGTCTTCCAGTCCATTGTAATTGACGGTGATTATCGATAGTTCAATCCTCAATCTTAAATCTTCATTATTCCAACGTTCAACGTTCAATGTTCAACGTCTTACACTCGCATTGCCTTTTTCTTCTCCAGCTTTTTCTGCTTCTTCTCTGCAGCAATAGCCAACAGACGTTCCTCATGTTCTATCCACTCTTTTTCAAAGAGGGGTAGAACAAAGACTATACTCAATCCTCCATAGAAGACAAGACAGTTGGGGTACTGCATCAATACCTGGTTGGCGTAGCCGCCAAGGTGTATTGAAACAAAGGCACAGGTAAGTCCAGCACCAATGCCTCGCAGGGACGGGCTATGAATGCGTGTTAACACCACGGCACTGGCACCGATAACCATCATCACAGTGGTAAAGACGAAAATAGCCAATCCTACAGGTCCTGTATGAACCCAAATGTAGACATACTCGGAGTCGGGAGGTATATTTGACAGTTTAAAATATTTGTTGTTTGGGGGAACGTCGCCATAGTTCACTCCTATGCCAATGCCGAAAGGAGCATCGGCAAGATATTTCTTTATGACAACCTTGTTGTCGGAACGGGCACCTGCAGAGGCATCGTTAGGATCGAAGGCGGAGCGCATACGGCGTATCATAGCATTGCCTTGGCCAATGGTGGTAAAGGCCAACAGAAAGAAAATGATAACGCCTGCCGTACCAATAATGGCAGTCAACTTGAACGACTTTGACAATACGGTGTAGACGGCAAGGCCAGCAAGGAAACAGAATATGGAGGTACATGTGCCGGTAGGGAAGGTGGCCCATAGACAGCCAAGGCCTACCAGGAGGAAGAAATATTTATACTTCTTTACTTTTGCCGTTATTCCAAAGATGATAAACGCTACACTGGTGGCAGCGAGGCCAATACCTGCATTGGCTGCATCACTGAAGATGGAGAAATAGCGAATGGTAGTTCCTGCGTTGATGATGTGTGTGGAACGGCCACGAGTCTGAAGCCACCGGTTTTCTTCAACAGTGAGGCCGAATTTCTGCTGCTTCCATATCCAAAATACAGCAAAGAGAGCCAGCCCTCCCCAGATGAACAGGTATTTCATCAGGTTCTTGGGGGTATTGATATATATGGCAAATACGAGGAATGCCAACAGCAGCTGGAAGGCCATCATGCGGGCACCGCCATACCAGAAACCTAGGTTTAGACTCAGGTCGCAGGTGTTGTTTAGCAGTTCAAGCGTACAGAATGAGCACCAAATTATGAGGGCAGCAAACATGGTGTTGTATACACCATCAAACTTGGAATCCTTTACGTCAATTACCACCAATGCTAGCAACATTATCTCAAATGCCTCATTCCATAACGACATGGGAACGCTCGATGGCAAAGGAGAATCCTTCATCTGCAGCAGGAAATTGACAAATACCAGCGCCCAGAACAGGAACATCCTGTAGCGGAATGACAATATTGTGACACCGACAAAGACCGGTATCATACAAACTATCGCAAAGGCGGGGAAGCCAGAGCTATATAGTTGGTATAGAGCAAATGCAAAGAGGAGAAGGAGAATGATTATTCTCCCTCCTCCCATTTCGCTGACGGATGTTCTGAATGATGTACTAGCCATCTATCGATTATTTGGCTCGGTTGTTCTCAACAGCTGTGATACCCATCTGTGAGATGCGATAGACAAAGTTGTTGAAACGTGTGTATGGGGGCAGTTGCCCAACAAATTCCTCTACGGCATAACGCTGGGCCTCTGTCAAACACATGAACAGGCTATCCTTGTTTTCCAGGCGTGACTCAAGCTCTTTCAGTGCTTTCTGGTCAACGTCTTTCCATGTGCGGTTGGCTCGTGTTACCATCAGGTTTACGGTGCCCATGTTGAGAAGGGCCGAAGAGATGGTGTTGTCGTCAAGGTTAGGATATTCGATGATAGCTATTTCGTCGGGCATGATGTCGGGACAGATGTCCTTAATGTCCTTTGCCAGGATATAGCGACTGTCGTCGGCAAGGAAGTCCTCATCGTATGTCAGGCGGCGCACCTGCAGTCCTATACTCAGCCAGTAGTTCTCCAGCTCTTCGGCCAGATGGCTCTTGCCGTTGCCCGAATCGGTAGACAAGAGGTTGAGCACATTCTGCTGTCCCTGTTTGAAGTGTGGCAGAAGAGCCTTGCTGAGCTGGCGTAGAGCCATGTCGCTGATGGTCTTGTTGAACCTGCGGTAGCGCATGGTGCTCTCGCGCGGGTAGCAGCCCATAACAGGTACCTTAGTGATACGCTCTGAGCGCATACGATCACGTAATGTCCGGTCGAGCAGTTCCACAATGAGGAACCACAAGGCGGTCAGCATAAAGGTCAGCAGGAAGGCTCCTAACAAAATCATCATACGATTTGTTGGCTGTTGCTGTTGACATTTGTAGGTTGCGCTGGCGGAGACGGGCAGAATTGAGTGCTTTAAGCATTTCCATATAGTTCCCTTCAATACAGCCTATATGACGCGCTTTGCGATCCAATGTTGCACCGATGGGGGCAAAGAAGAGATATTGACGATCTAAATTCTGTTTCATAATGTCAGTAGCTGTCATTTCGGCCTTGGTTTTTTCCAACAAAAGCAATTGATCTAACCACCGGCTCAAC
>CAMYZK010000104.1 GCA_947303825.1 uncultured Prevotella sp.
TACCCTCCCCCGTGGCTGGGAGCGCATGTATCCCAACTATGTGGCCAGCGAGGCTGTGCTTGCCTCCGAGAACCTGCACTTTGGCCAGGGTGCCTGCGATGCCGAGGCCACCAATGCCTGTACCCACACCTTTATACGCAATGTCGTTGCCTCAATGGACTTCGGCGGCTCCACCTTGAACAAGCACTACAGTGCCGACAACAAGCGCGGCACCACCCGCCGCACCAGCGATGTCTTTGCCCTGGCCACCGCCGTGTTGTGCCAGTCTAGCGTGCAGCATTTTGCCCTGGCCCCCAACAACCTCACCGATGCTCCTGAGTGGGCTGTACAGTTTATGAAAGACGTGCCAACACAGTGGGACGAGGTGAAGTTTATCGACGGCTATCCCGGCAAGTATGCCATCATAGCCCGCCGCAGCGGAGAGAAATGGTATGTGGCAGGTATCAATGCCCAGAAGGAGCCTGTCAAGAAGAAACTGGACTTGAAGGCCTTCTTCAGCAAGGGTGCCAAGGTGATGTGCTACGCTGACGATGCTAGTCTTAATGGCACCAGCAGGGAGATGACACTTAAGTCGACCGTTACAACGGTCAGCATACCCGAAAACGGAGCTGTCGTCTTTGTGAACGTTGAACGTTGAACATTGAACGTTCTTCGACGAGCGAAGCGGCAGAGACGAGCAGAACGTTGAACAGCCCGGTTAAAGGTGGAGGGTGGAAGCATTCTATCTTCCACCTTTCACCTTTTCCGCTTGGCTAGTCCAAGAACGTATAAGTGAATTAATCATTAACCCAAGTTTTACGACGTAAAACTTGGGTTATGGGCTTTTTTACGAAAGGTGGGAAAACTTTAGAAATTTAACAAGTAGGATGACCTATGGTTAAATACCGCAAAGAAACGTTAATCAAATGTTAACGGCTTTGATTCGGCTTTCTGTGTCCTTACCTTTGCAACCGTGAAACAGAAATCACAGTGAACGACACCAGGGCCCAACGTGACATTCACACTTCTGCCACAACCCGATGCATCACACAGCAAGGGAGAGGCTATCAAACATTAATCATTAACCCATCAAAAACACACAACTATTATGGCACTAAAAATCAACCTTTACAAGAATCACGACGAGAACAGCCGCTACTTCGGCAAGGTATACGGACGAGTGGAGAACGCCGACCCCATTGGCATCAAGGAACTGGCACAGCACATGGCCGACCACAACACCCCCTACTCCAAGGGCGTCATCGCAGGCATCCTCACCGACATGGCCAGCTGCATCAAGGAGCTGATGCTCCAGGGACAGCCTGTCAAGCTGGCCGACCTCGCCATCTTCAAAGCCAGTGTGACCAGCAAGCCTGCCATCAGCGTGGAGAAGTTCTCGCTGCAGGAGAATATCAAGAATGTGCGTCTGCTCGCACAGGCCACCGGCACCGTTAGCCGCAAGCAGCTCACCAACGACGCCATGCTTGAGTACACCTCGCTGGCCCAGCGCATAAAGAACGGAGAGGTGGAACTGAGCGACACCAAGGGCGAGTACCTGTCAAGGACTGCTGGCAACGATGGTCCCAGCGGCAACGACGAGCCTTAAACAAACCATTAAACAACTAGTACCATGAAGATAAATCGTGAAGGCTGGAAGTTCATTATCCAGACCATAATGGCCATACTCTCGGCCATTGCCACCTCGCTGGGCGTAAGCTCATGCATCAACGCCCTGTAGCAACAAGTGAACATTTCCAAACTCTGAACGAAGCTCGCTGATTCATTCAGCGGGCTTTTTCTATTTCTTCATCCTTTTGCTTTGGCTGCTTTCTTCTTTCTTTCGGCAGAGGTTTTTCATTTTTCCTTCAAAAAGTTTGCAAGTTCATCAAATTATATGTATCTTTGCCATCCTTCCAAAGATAGTTCTCCAGAAGCGAAGCTACCGAAGGCCGATAGGTGAAGACGAGGCCATTAAACTAATTCGACTGTCAAAAATACTAAAACAATGAGGACAATCAATAGAACTGCGTGCAGCCAGCACCTAGCTTTACTGTATATGCTGCTCACTGCCAGTCTTACAGCCAGCGTGCCAGCATGGGGAGGCGAGATTGTGGTGGACGGCAGCTGCAGCATAGCCGATGCACTGCGACAGGCCCGCGAGTGGCGGCGCACTGGCGACAAGCGGTGCGAGGGAGGCATCACCATTACCATCAAGGCAGGACGCTACTACATGCAGGAGCCACTGCTCATAAGGCCAGAAGACAGCGGCACAAAAGAGTCGCCACTCACCATTCGCGGTGAGCAGGGCACCGTCGTCTGCGGTGACCCCAGACAGCAGCACACCCAGCTATGGCCAGAGGAAGGCATGGCTAGAATGCTAGACTTCGACACTGCAACACGCACCATCACCATCCCTAAGCCGCCATCGCCCACCTTCTCTCTACTCTCTTCTCTGCTCTCACCCCCCACCGCTCACCTCTCTTCCCTAGAGATGGTGGTGCACCAACGCTGGGCCATTGCCATACTGCGGGTGAAAGCGTTTAGTGTGCACGGCGATTCCGTCGCCGTGACCTTCATGGAACCCGAGAGCCGCCTGGAGTTCGAGCATCCCTGGCCACAGCCCGTGATAAACGGCGAGAAGGGCAGCTCCTCTTTCATGCTGCGCACCACCGAGCTACGCTACGGCATCGAGCAGCTGGTAGTTCTAGACGGTGCCAACTATGTGACGGTAGAAGGGATAACCTTCGAGCATAGCTGCTGGAACCGTCCGCTGCACAAGGGGCACGTCGCGCTGCAGGGAGGCTTCCCCATTGTCGATGCCTATAAGCTGAAAGACAAGCCGGGACTGCCCTGGGACGAGAACCTGGAAAACCAGGCATGGGTGGAGCGACCCGTCAGCGCAGTGACGGTGAGGAATGCCTCCCATGTCAACTTCACGAAGTGCCGCTTCCAGCACTTGGGCGCAACGGCACTCGACTATGAGAGCACGAAATGGAGCACAGTAGAAGGATGCACCTTCGAAGACATTGGCGGCACGGCCATCCTGGCGGGCTCGTTTGCAGAGTGGCCACGCGAGGTTCACTGCCCATACAGTGACCTGGCAGGACAATGCTCGGCACTGGTCATCAAGGGCAACACCATACACGATGCCGCCAACGAGGACTGGGGGGCCGTGGGCATAGGCTGCGGATATGCCAATTTCGTAATCATAGCAAACAACACGGTGAGCCACGTCAACTACTCAGGCATCTGCGTGGGCTGGGGATGGACACCCAAATACACAGGCATGGAGAACAACCACATTATTAATAATAAGGTGAGCGACTATGCCCGCCAGCTCTACGATGCCGGAGGCATATACACCCTCTCCAACCAACCCCAATCCACCATTAGCGACAACCAGATAGCACAGCCATACCCTGCACCCTACGCCACCAACGACCGGGCCTTCTGCATCTATCTTGATGCCCGCACCGACGGCTTCACCATAAGCAACAACACTACTGAAGGACGACTGATACGTCGCAAGGAGACAGGCGTCAACAATCCCGGAAAAGAACTAATCTTCAAACAGTAATGAAACAGACCAACTACCATCTCTTCGACTTCATGGACTTCGACCCCTCCCTGCAGCGCGGCGAAGCTCTGTGGCGGGCCTACGCCCCCACAAAGGCAGAAGAGTACGGGGGCGGCGACATCGTGGTCACCGTGCCCTACCAGCGGCAGCTGCAACAGGAGGACATGGCCCCCGACACGGCAGCTCCACAGCAAGCATACAACCTCACGATACGTGCTTACGAACCAGGCATGGTGAGACTCTTCACCACCATGACGGGCGACGAGATGACCGACAACGACGACATGCTGTGCCTGTCGCCCGAGGTGAGACAGCTCCCTCTTACGCTGCGCCCCCTGCAAGCAGGCAAGACGGGGTGGGAGGCAGTGACCGGGCAAGGCCTTGTGCTGGCTGTGATAGACCTCACTCCACCAGCCACAGACCATTGGAGCGACCTGCTGCCAGCACCGCAACCGGCTCCGCGCATCACCATCTTCCCCGACGGCGACGGTCACAAAGGCATTGCCCTGAGCGACGACCACTTCTCGCCCCCGCGTTACGATGCCTTGCCGCTGGGGTTCTGTACGGTGGGCGGCCACGCTGTCGCCACAGCCCAGCCCGAGCGCGCCACCATCTCCTTCTGTTGCACTCCCGATGAGCACTTTGTGGGTACGGGCGAACGATTCCGCAAGATGGACCTGAGCGGACAGACCTTCCAACTGAAAAACCAGGACGGACAGGGCGTGAACAACCGCCGCTGCTACAAGAACATACCCTTCTATCTGTCAAGCCGCATGTATGGTGCCTACTTCCACACCAGCGACTACTGCAAGCTTTCGCTAGCCGACCACTCTACGCGCTCCGTACAGTTTCTCTGCGACCGTGCCACCATCGACGTGTTCCTCATAGGAGGCAAGACACCCGAGCAGATACTACGCAGATACCGCATGCTGACCGGCTTCCCCCAGATGCCGCCGCTGTGGAGCTTTGGAGTGTGGATGAGCCGCATGACATACTTCTCGGCAGAGGAGGTGGAGGACATCTGCCAGCGTCTGCGCCGTGAGGACTACCCCTGCGATGTCATCCACCTGGACACGGGATGGTTTCGCACCGACTGGCTCTGTGAGTGGAAGTTCAACCCCGAGCGTTTCCCCGACCCCAAGGGCTTCATAAGCCGACTGGCCTCTCAAGGCTTCAAGGTCTCACTATGGCAGCTGCCGTATGTGGCACAGGGAGCGGAACAGCTGGAGGAGGCAAAGCGAAAAAAATATATTAGCCAGAAAGCCTCTCCAGGCCCGTCCCTCACAGGAGGGGATGTTGAATCACAAGATAGCCAGGAGGCCTCTGGCTCGTCCAACTTCTCTGCCCTCGACTATGCCGGCACCATCGACTTCACCTACGACAAGGCCATCGACTGGTATAAGAACAAGCTACTGAAGCCGCTGCTTGACATGGGTGTGAAGTGCATAAAGACCGACTTCGGCGAGAACATACACATGGACCACAGCTACCATGCCATGACCCCCGAACGCCTTAACAACCTCTATGCCCTGCTCTACCAGCGTGCCGCCTTTGAAGCCACGCAAGAGAGTGTGGCCGACGGTTCACCCGTCGGCAACGCCCTCATCTGGGCCCGCGCTGCCTGGGCCGGCTGCCAGCGCTACCCCGTGCATTGGGGTGGCGACAGCGAGAGCAGCTGGAACGGCATGGCTGGCTCGCTGAAAGGTGGGCTACATCTGGGACTATCCGGCTTTGCCTTCTGGAGCCACGACGTGCCAGGCTTCCACTCCACCCCCGATTTCATGAACTCACCACTCGATGAGAAAGTCTATGTCCGTTGGACACAGTTTGGCGTATTCAGCAGTCATATACGATATCACGGCACATGCAAACGCGAACCTTGGCATTATCCCGCTATTGCCCCCATTGTAAAACGCTGGTGGAAACTGCGCTATCGTCTCATACCCTATATTGTGGAGCAAAGCCAAAAAGCATGCACCTCTGGTCTCCCCATGATACAGGCCCTGCTCATCAAGCATCCGTGTGACCGGCAGGTTTGGAATATCGACGACGAGTACTACTTTGGCGACGAGTTCCTGGTATGTCCCGTGATGAATGCCGATGACCGCCGCGACATATACCTTCCGGAAGGGGAGTGGATCAACTTCTTCAGCGGCAAACACTTTGAGGGCGGCCACTGGTACTACGACGTGGAGGTTCCCATAGAAGAGATGCCCGTCTTCGTGCACCCGGGAGCCCGCATCCCTATCTACCCCGACGACGTGCAAAGCACCGACGACATGGACCTCTCGCGGGCTACGCTCCAAGTGATAAATGATAAATGAAAGATATGATTACCGCGTAATCAGATGAAAGATGATAGATGATAGATGAAAGATATGATTACTCTGCATGCGGACATCAGCAAGACAAAAGTCTCTCAACTCTTAACTCTTAATTCTTACTCGCCGCAGGCGATACTTCTTAACTCTTAACTCTTAACTCTTAACTCCCATGCCCTCCCACTACATGCAGAGCCTCGACTGGCTCATCCTCGGCATCTACTTCGCCATACTAATGGTCATAGGCTTTTGGGCCAGCGGCAAACGCAATAAAAACAGCTCACTGTTTCTGGCCGAGCGCTCCCTGCGCTGGTATCACATTGGCTTCTCTATGTGGGGCACCAACGTAGGGCCGTCTATGCTCATCGTCTCGGCATCGGCAGGCTTCACCACCGGCGTAGTATCGGGCAACTATGCATGGTATGCCTTCGTGTTCATAGCCCTGCTAGCCTTTGTCTTTGCCCCCCGCTACCTGGGTTCCAAGATAAGCACCCTGCCCGAGTTCATGGGCCTGCGCTTCGGCCAGGGCACCCGTAACATCCTGGCCTGGTACACCATTGTCACCGTCGTCATCTCGTGGCTCGCCCTTCAGCTGTTTGCCGGCGGTCTGCTCATACAGCAGGTCTTCGACATACCAATGTGGGCATCGGCCATGGTTCTGCTGGCCATCTCTGCCCTGTTCACCATGCTAGGTGGTCTGAAAGCCGTTGCCTATACCAACGTCTACCAGATGATACTGCTCATTGTTGTCTCGGCAATACTGGTTGTTGTGGGAATAGACCGTGTGGGAGGCATCGACGCGCTGGTCAGCAGCGTGGATGCCGAGAAGTGGCATCTGTTCAGACCCAACAGCGACCCCGACTTCCCCTGGCTACCCATCATACTGGGCTATCCGGTGATGGGAGTATGGTTCTGGTGCACCGACCAGTCGATGGTACAGCCCGTGCTGGCAGCCCGCTCGCTGAAGGAAGGACAGAAGGGTGCCAACTTCACCGGGTGGCTCAAGATACTCGACGTGCCCCTCTACATCCTGCCGGGCATATTGTGCTTCGTGCTCTTCAAAGACCAGGTGAGCGAGCCTAAGGAAGCTTACCTGACGATGGTAGAGAACCTCTTTCCAAAGGGTATGGTAGGTTTGGTCTTTGCAGTGCTGACAGCCAGCCTGGTGTCTACCATCGGTTCGGCGTTGAATGCCCTGTCAACAGTCTTTACCATAGACATCTACGTGCGCCGTTACCGCCCAAACGCCTCGCAGACCCATATCAACCATGTAGGGCGCATGGTGACTGTGGCAGGAGCACTTATTGCCATTGTTCTTACCGTGGCAATAGACAGCATAAAGGGTCTTGACCTCTTCAACGTGTTCCAGTCGGTGCTGGGATTCCTGGCACCACCCATGGCCGCCGTGTTCCTGCTGGGAGTATTCTGGAAGCGCACCACCTCTCAGGCTGCGAACATCACACTTACCGCCGGCACAGCTTTCTGTCTGGCCATTGGCATAGCCTACTATCTCACCATGGATAAGTGGGCGTTGTGGCCCCACTTCATGATGCTGTCGTTCCTGCTCTTCGTGCTCCTGATAGCAGTGATGGTGGCAGTGTCTCTCTTCGGAAGGCAAGACACCAAAGAGACCGTCACAACAAAAGAACCCACAGCCTACTCCCCTTCGGTAGTCATGCTGTGGATACTTCTGTTTGTAGTGATGATAAGTCTCTACGTTGTGTTCAACTAGAGCGTATCATCGTACATCATCTCGCTTCGGCTTGGCTCTCTGCCCGGCTCGCTGAGGAATGATTACTCTGCACTGAAATCGCCCTTTCCTACTCCGCAAACGGGGCATACCCAGTCTTCGGGCAGGTCTTCGAATGCTGTTCCGGCGGCTATGCCGCTGTCGGGATCGCCTGTTGCGGGGTCGTATTCGTAGCCGCAAACGTCACAAATGTACTTTTTCATTTTGTTCAAGATTTTTGAGGGTAATACTTTATAGATTGTTGGTAACATTGCACCTGATAAAACCGATGCGGCTACAAAGGTACAAATATTTTGATTAAGTGAGAGCAGTAAAAGCATATTTTTCTGCCAAACGTGAGAAATTTATTTAATGAGCCCACTTTAAAAAGTCCAGAAATGAGTATTCCGAGAAGAAATCTGTGCGCA